>JAEOTI010000312.1 GCA_016839955.1 Candidatus Hodarchaeota archaeon
AGCCATTGAACAAGCAAAACAATTAGCCAAAGAATATCATATAGACATCCAATATGAAGTTCAAGATGTCTGCAAATTACCTCATGAAGGTAATAAATATGATATGATTGTGGATTCTTATTGTCTACAGGGTATTGTAACTGATGAGGATCGAAACAAGGTTTTTTCTGCCGTTCGTGCTCGTTTAAAACCCAAAGGATATTATTTGATCAGTACCGTGATGTATGAGGAAGAGAGACACTATCCAGATGATAAAATATTAGACCCAAAAACTGGTAATGTCTATACGCGATATGATAAAGATTCAATCTTTGATCAGGACACTGAAGTCTATTATGACCCATTTTTTCCGTGCCCCGACCAGGATGATAAACCAGAGAATTATGAAGACACAAAGATGGTTGGGGATACTTGGTACATACCTAGAAGGCGTTATCGAAAACCACGGACACTAAAGGTAGAACTCGAAAAGCAAGGCTTCAATGTTCTCTACCAATGTGGTGATGTCGGAGAGAATGCAGTTTGTGTATTATCTGGTAATGAAATTGATTCGAATCTACTCAAAAACTCAATCTAATTAAGGAATCACGAAATATTCTCTTCTGATCTCAAAGTTTGCTAGGTATTCCTCATTCAACTATAACAGTCTAAATTCTTCTTTTAAGATATCAATGGCTTTCTCAAATACTAATTCTCCTTTCCAATTTTGTAGATCCTTGGAGTATTTCTGGAGAAATCTCTCTAAGAAATTATTAAATGCCCGATCAATTTCGCCTGTTGGATTTTCTACGACTAGAATGCCTATTATATTAGGTCTATGCTCAAGATAAACAGTTCCATGACTTGATTGAATTCTTTGAAGTTTTCCTGCCTTTAGTTCTAGTTCAATCAGTGATGTAATACCAGAAAATATTCCTGAGAGGAGTGAAAACTTATCATCAGCAATTTCCCGGTTTACAAAGTCGTAACCAAACATTAACAAACCTGTAGGAGATAAAATCATTACAAATTTTAAGATAGGTGATAAAGTTTGAATAAACTCATCTCTAATTCGTATTAGATCCGATTTATCTCCCGTTTCACTTATTTGAATGATTTTTTGACTGATTTGGACTAAATTTTCAAACCTTTGATCTCTTTTAGTAACAGATTGTGCAAAATTGGTTAATCTCTTAACATCTAAACAATAAGCATCAGTAATTTCTAAATTACGCCGCTCTAAAACGAATAAAAAGTCTCCCAAGGCACGTTGAGTCAAAATTAATGCACGCTCTATCATCCCTTCTTCTGTAGCTAAAATACGTGCAGCAATTGTTCTTTCAACCCCTGCCTTCTGTCGAGCAAGAAGGATCATTTCTCTTAGTTGTTGGGATTTCTCAACCCCTAGATGCTCTCTTAGGACTTCAGAGAAATTTAATAAATCACTAGCTCGAGAAAATCCCTCTTTACGAAATTCAAGAACACCTAAACGGGATGTTGCTATTACTGATTTGCTATCTACCTGTTCTGCATTTCTACAACTCTGTAGACAAATAGAAAATGCTGATTCAGCAGGTTCAAAAAATTCTTCCTTTTTCTCTTGATTTGCTTGATTAAAGAGATGTTCTGCAATAGTTAAGGAGATTTGAGCAATATCATCCCAAGTTTCTCTAGCTATTTCGGTTTTACTAAATTTAGTTACTTGAGATAAGAATGGAACACTCAGTTCCTGTGTATCATTCTCCTTAGAAATCATTAATACTCGTTTAAGGATGCTATATGCTAAGTTTGGAGACGAATTTTTAGCAATTTCCTTATAATAAGATATTGAAAGAACCGGTGTAATTTTTTCTAATGCAAACGCTAATTCTAACAAGAAGCAATCTTTTTCACGATTTTTACTTATATTCTCTAAAATCTTTGCAGTTTGCAGTTCAAGAACTTCTGTAGTTACTATTGGTTGATTTCTTTTAGCTAATTCAATTGAAATCTCCAAAAAACCAAACATTTCTTCAAGTAAAATTTCTTGATCATGATTTTTATGAAATGAAATGAGAAGTTCTTGAGTGGTTGAAGATGAAAAATCCGGAAAACCTAGAAATGTGGGGATATAAGCAAGTATATCAGTAGTTGACAATCTACCGGAGAGAAATAAATGAAGTCGAGAACAAATTATATCTAGTGTTGATTTTCGGTGTAACGTTTTGATGTCATTTTCTGTTGATGGTATAAACGTAGAAAGACTGATACCTGACCAATCTTTTAGTATTATTCCATAACCTTTGCTCTCTGAGATGAGAGAAAATTGAAAACCACCAAAATTGAGGTGAATAAATCCTTGATTTCCAACCTCTTTTATTCTGTACGCTATAAATTCTTTTTTTAAAAGGTTTATTAGGCTTACATCACCACAGCTTCTTATAATCGTGAAATGGTCTTCAGAAAAACTAAACTCAATAGCAGCAGCATCCTTAAACTGAAGTATGACTTCTTCATCCATTATAAATCAGACTCGCTAGGAAAGATTCCTGTTAAAATACGAGCCCTATCAGTAGTTTTTTTGTCCTTATCTTTCTCTACAGGCGGTTTAAATATAGGTTTAAAATGTAAAAGTTGTAAATGTTCTGGGGGAGGAGAAAAGAAAGTTTCTCTTCGGCTTACAAAATCACTTGAATAGGTTAGTGTCTGTTTTTCTGAAAGAGAGATTTCTATACTTTGATGAGGATTAAAATCAGTCTCTCCCCTAATTTTATATGATAATGTTGAGCGTTCATATGGGTAGCAAATAAAAGAGCTCACAATTGCCTTTTGATCTTCCTCTCGAACACTCCATGTCTGTCGTTCGAAATTAGGGTCACTTGAGAGAGATTCAAGAACTTTAGTATCTATTGGAATATTTTCAATAATTTCAATATTTTCAGCACTTTGTCCTTCATACTCAACTGAATGCGATATAATCCATTCTTTACTTTCGATCAAAGGTTGGGCAATTCGAGAGAAGAAAAATTTACCTCTCTTTTCTAATTCAACAGTTCCTCTAGATAATAATGCATAAGGATGAGCTTGTAATTTATAGTTGGAGCTTAGGGTAGCATCTATTGGCAGATCTTGTATATTCCATTCAATATGAGATCCAATATCTGGATCTCTCTTAATTAATGGTTCAAGTTCTTGAGTAAAAGACTTTGATGTGTCAATATCTGCAAGTATAAATTCTCTCGGGACAATATCTCTAACAAGCAATGGACTAATCTGATCTTGAATAGAATTAACAAATAGGATTTTTGATTCAAAAAACTGGTTTAAACCTTTTTCTTTTTCTTCAATGGAGTGATAAGTGGTTAGGGTTTCCGTCGTGTCACCGTGATTAACCACCATAGCTCTCGTGATACGCCGCATGAATTGATATTTAACAGAAAATTTGTGTCCAACATCAAGTTCAGGAATAGACCAAAGGAGAGTTAATCCTTTATCTTTCAAATCTTCAACAGGTGTAACATCGGAGTCAGTAGTATATTTAGCTAATTCCAAATCAAAAGGTAAGACATCTATTATCTCAATATCCTTCATAGGACTTTCAAAAGTGTTTTCAAGATTTGTTGTTTTTGTATAACTTCCGATTTCGCCTCCTGCGGAAGCATCGCTTTGTATTGAAGTTTCTTTTTCTTCACCATTTATTGTAAATTTTGTGGTTGTTTCTATTTTTAAATTCTGTTCAGGGCTTGCTTTGTCTAACAAGCGACCTAGAACATTTAAAAGTTCATCACGACTGATTGCTTCTTTTATTTTTGTTCTCTGAATTTTTGGTCGTGTTCCTGGTGTGAAAAACGGATCTTCAAGTTTAAAGATCATTTCTTCCTCTGGAATTTCCATTAGCTCAAATTCAATAGCATCTTCAGGCTCTTTGAGAAAGTCCAAAAACTCAGAAAATGAAGCTTTAAGACCGATTTTGGTCACATATTCTGAAAGCATGGTGGATAGACGACGTTCATGCATTGCCAAACCAGCTTTCTCAAAGAACTCTCGATAATTTGTAGCAATTGCCCTAAGACCTTTGACCATAGCTTTATAGACTTCACCAGTTTGGGTGTTCTTGAAAAGAACAATTATTGTAGGAGAGATTGCATTTTTTTCATCGGCCTTAATTTTCATCTCCAATGTCCAAACAAGTGATCCCCAGACAGATTCAATTCCTCCAGTCTCAAACCCTAAATCATCTTCTTCCTCTTTAGGTTCAGCTTTTTCTGCTTCTCGTTTTCTTTGAAGACTATATAACACATCAAAAGTACTGACATCTAATCCTGCGTCATTTAGGTACTCAGATACAAAAAATGCTATCTTTCGATCGAAAACTGAAATGTCATGTTTATCAGCAAACAGGATTAGTTGTTCACAAAGATCCGGAATTGATGTACTAGTTCGATCTTCCATTGTCCCATCCTTTGAACGAAATATTATTACTGAGGATTGATCTGCTCTTATTCGAATCTCAACGGTCCATGTAAGGGAGCCCCAGAGAGATCGTGGTCCGGCTGAGAAGGCTATGTCATGATTCATTTCCATTTCCCCCATTATATAGGGACTAAAATCTATCATTTCTCAAAGAAGAACGATAATAAATAATAGTTCTTGCATAAAAATATTTGTTGAAACAACTGGTGATTCATCTAATGAACCACTTATTATGGGAGCCATCTAACGACACAATAGGTCAGGCAAATATAACTCGTTTTATCTCATTTATTAATAATAAATACTCCACACACCTAGAAAACTATCAGCAACTTTATGATTGGTCAATAGAGAATATTCCTGATTTTTGGGCTTCTTTTTGGGATTTTGCAGATATTAAAACATCTAAAACTTATGAATCAGTTGTGAAAGATCTTGAAAAGTTTCCCCCACAAACTGAGTGGTTTTCAGGTTCCAAACTGAATTTTGCTGAGAACCTCCTTAGATTTAGAGATGATAAATCTGCAATACACTTTTTTGGAGAAGAAAAACAACCTGTAAGTCTGACATATGACGAATTATTTCAGTCGGTTGCTTCTTTGGTTCCTTCGTTACACAAGATAGGAATCAAACCAAAAGATCGAGTTGCAGCTTATATGCCAAATTTGATTGAAACTATTGTTGCTATGTTAGCTGCAACAAGTCTTGGAGCAACGTGGTCCTCTTGTGGAGCAGAATTAGGTGCAGAAGCTGCATTGGATCGTTTAGGACAAATAGAACCGAAAATACTATTTACTATTGATGGTTATTTCTACAAAGGAAAACCATTTGATCAAATGATGAAGCTAGAAAAAGTTATTGATGGAATCCCGTCTCTAGAAAAAGTGATAATCCTTCCTTGGATAAATGATGACCTTAATATAACGAAACTCCCAAATAGTATCCTTTACAATGAATTTATCGATCCCCATCCGCCATCTGAGATTAATTTTGTACAAGTCCCTTTTAATCATCCGCTATATATTATGTTTTCTTCTGGGACCACTGGCAAACCCAAATGTATGGTACAAGGCGCCGGTGGAGTCTTAATTAACCATTTAAAGGAACTAATACTTCACACGGATTTAAAAAGAGATGATTCTATATTATATATCACTTCGCCAAGTTGGATGATGTGGAATTGGCTTGTAAGTGGCTTGGCTGTTGGTACTAAAATCGTTTTATTTGAGGGGAACCCCCTTCATCCAGATTGGCGAACAATCTGGAAATTGATTGAAAAAGAGAAGATCACAATCTTTGGTTGTAGTGCAAGTTACCTTCACTACTTGAGAAGTATTGAAGCGAGTCCAAAAACAGAGTTTGACCTGTCTAAATTACGTGAAATATCACAAACTGGCTCAGCGCTCTCACCAGAAGGATTTGATTTCGTGTATTCAGAAATTAAAAAAGATCTTTGGCACAACAGCATTAGTGGTGGTACTGACATTAATGGATGTTTCGCAGCTGGTAGTCCAACTTTACCAGTTTATTCTGGACAACTTCAATGTGCTGCTTTAGGAATGAAGGTTAAGGCATATAATGATAATGGATTTTCAATTACTGATCAACAGGGAGAATTGGTTTGTGAGTTACCTTCCCCGTCAATGCCCCTATTTTTTTGGAATGACTCTGATAATGAGAAATACCAAAAAGCCTATTTCAATTATTATAAAGAAAAAGGGAAAGTTATTTGGCATCATGGGGATTATATAGTAATAGATTCGAAAACGGGAGGAATCACTTTCTATGGCCGTTCTGATGCAGTATTAAAACCTTCTGGAGTTAGAATAGGTACTGCGGAAATTTATAACATTGTAGAAATTTTTAAAGAAATAACAGACAGTTTAGCAATTGGTCAGAATTGGAAAGGTGACCAACGCATTATTTTATTTGTACAACTCACGCAAGGATATTCCCTGACACCAGAATTAGAAAACAAAATTAGAAATGAGCTTCGAACAAAGGCTTCACCACGTCATGTTCCAGCTAAGATTTTTGAAACACAAGATGTTCCATACACATTCAGTGGAAAGAAGGTAGAATCTGCTGTGACAAATATATTTCATAACAGACCTGTAACTAATCGAGGTGCTCTTCGAAATCCTGAGACTCTTGATTTCTTTGAAAAATTACTACCACAACTACAAAGCTAAATTTTAATACTCTCGCCAAGTATGAGAACACTCGGTACATCGATAAAATGTAGTTGCCCCTTCATCAGATCTCCGAGTCTGTAGCTGCCAATAGTATGCTTTATTGTTTTTACATTTTGGGCATTCTTGCGCTGTAACGGCTTGTTGCTGCTCCTTTTGCACTTCTTCATCGATTTGTATTGTCGCTTCTTTTTGAAAATCATGGGGAATTTCGCTTTTTACAACTAAATTTTGGTTCTTTGGATCAGCTGTCCAACCACAGGTCGGACAAAAAACTGTACTGGTTCCATCTTCTTCTACTTTTCTATCAAGAAGCGTTCCACATTTATCACAAAACAATTGAGAATCACCAAATATAATTAAAGATAAGAAAAGCCTTTGATAAGCATTTTTCGTGAAAAAATTACAGATTAGTAGACAGAAAGCCCCAAGGTTTTAACTTGGGGATGAATGCCGTACCTAACGATGATGCTTGTTTTCAATGGGGTGTCGGGAATATTTTTTAAAAGAGAATCGCTGAGAATAGAACAATCTATGGGAAGACAAGAGGTTGTCAGAGAATGGGGTCGTCAGCAACGAAAAATCAGACGATTAAACAAACGTTGCAGACGACCAAAACTCGTCGAAAAAGCCAGGTCTGCCGTGTGTATGAGTTAAAAATCACTAAAATGAAATTATCATCTCCCACTCACGCCCATTTGGAGCGTCTTTTCACGGAAGCCAAATGGTTCTATAACTTTCTCTTGAGTCAAGAGGATCTGTTCACAGTAGATGACTTCTTCAAACTGAAAACAGTCCCTGTCAAAGTAGGAGATGCGTTTGAGGACCGGGAACTAAATTGTCTAACGAGTCAGATGAAACAAGGGCTCATCACGAAAATTCACAAGACAATTCGGGGACTTGCCAAGCAAAAAGCCAATGGGCGGAAAGTAGGGCGGCTGAAGTTCAAACGATCACTCAGCAGCATTCCGTTGAAGCAATACGGGAACACCTATCGGGTTTTTCCCAACCAACAGAAAATCAAACTACAAGGTCTCCGGGAACCAATTCGAGTCCGAGGGATGGAGCAATTTCCTCCTGAGGTGGAGTTTGCTAACGCTCAACTCCTCCGTCGGCATGGTGGCTATTATCTCCATGTTGTCACCTATCAACCGAGAGAAGACCAACAAAATCATCCAACGCGGAGTATTGCATTAGATTTTGGCTTAACCCATCAATTGACATTTTCGAATGGGGTAGTCCTCGATTTTCAGATTCCCCTTCCCAAACGTCTACGCCGATTATACCAACAGTTCAGTAACGCGAGGAAGGGAAGCAAAAACCGCTATAAGACAAAAATGAAACTCCTCAAAGCCTTTCAGAAACATTCCAGCCAAAAGAAGGAAGTGCGCAATCAAATTGTGGGTTATTTAAAGCGGAATTATCAGGTTGTCTGTTTTCAGAACGATCCCTTTGCTGCCTGGCAGTACTTGTGGGGTAGAAAGATGTTGAATATTTCCCTTGGCGCGATTAAGGGTATTCTCCACGAGCGAATACACTCGCCAAGTGAGGTAAACCTTTCTTATACCTCTTCTCAGTGGTGTTCTGGTGCCTGTGGGCACAAACAGAAATTAATTTTGAACCAACGGATCTACCACTGCCCTAACTGTGGTCTGATTATCCACCGAGACCTTAATGCGGCTCGGAACCTTCACAACGAAGGACTTAACGAACTAGGGATGGAATCGTCCGAAGTCACGCCTGTGGAGATTGAGTCCTCTACACAAGCGATG
>JAEOTI010000313.1 GCA_016839955.1 Candidatus Hodarchaeota archaeon
ACAGGCGGGTTTTAAATTAAGAGGTAGAGATTTGCTTTCAGAACTTGCTGTAATATTTGGTTCTACAGAATCTGAAAAGAGAACTATGTGGGGGCAAATTGCCGTAATCCTCACTAATAGTATTCAGGTTCGCCAAAACGAGTTAATCCTAAGAAAACTACAACACCTAATTGACCTAATGGAAAAAAGCACATAAGTATCGTGTAATGATAAACCTGAAGAAAAGTTGTTATGGACGAAAGGGTAATACAAAACCAAAATCATCATACACATCATTGAAGACAATTATTCATCACAGGGAAGAAAAGAGGAATCAACGTTTTGCATGATGTTTTCTATTCTAAGGACGAATGCCTTGTTATATTTTCCTTTTAGGAAAAAACCCCTTCATTTTACTAAAAACACACATAACGAAGGAGAAAATGGATTTTGAGAGCATACTATAATGCACGCTATCAAGTTCCATGTAAGCTTAGACTTATATGTTAAAACTTCATTGAAATTAAGGATGATGTGCATGTTTTACAAGTGCACGATTAGCTAGTTTAGATATATTAAAACTGTTTGGAAGAACTCAATATGGATGCTTATTCTCTATTTTTCAATAAAAGTCTTTATGAGGCTACAGAAGAAGAGATTATCGAATTAGAAAATCATGACGATCCATTAGTAAACAAAGAGGCTAGAAACCATTTACGTCCAATGTTTGAAGATATTCAGAGAGAAAAGAGAGAAGCAAAATCGTTTAATGGAAAATTAGTAATACGAACTGTTGAAAAGAAAGATTTTGAGGGACTAATACGTCTATCTAGACGTGTAAATTGGCTTGATGATAATACAGGGATTCGAAGTTATAGTTTAGAAGGTCTTCGGGATACAATAAATGAAGGCATAATGTTTGTGGCTACTACAATTTCTGGATATATCATAGCTGCTTCAAGTATGCTTGTGGGAGATATTAAAGGAAAAAAATGTGGTTATGAATCTACTACCCAAGTTACAAGATTATTTAGACGCAAAGGAGTTGCTGAGAAAATATTTACTAAACGTATTGATTGGGCTAGGAAGAATGGGCTTACCCACATTAATACACGAGGTCTAAGCGATGATGGTTTTAAATTCCTGAAGGCAATTGAAAGAAAAAGGAACGATTTAGGATTTGTTATTAATAGATATGGGACTTCAACTATCAATCTAAAATATTAAATTAAAAAATTATAATGTAGATGCTAAGCTAGATAGCTATTTTGGGTATAACAAAGAGCGTGTTGAGAATTCTCTTGGCTAATACTGATGAGAAAAATGATAAATTGCCTTCTAATATCCGTAAAACGATAAAGGGATTTATCTCTGAAACAACTGAGCAGTCACTTAATCTCGTTGTCAATATTTCTGGAGTGTATGTAGACAAAGATAAACGTAAACAATTAAGAGAGAAAGTAAAACAAGAGATTGCTCCAGAGTATGAAGAATTCATCATGAAAAATATTCTACTTGGTCAAGAGATAGTGAAAGAAATTCAACGGAAGAAAATTACTGGAGGCTATGTTAAAGAAATAATCTATCGTTTTTTTGATAAAATGAGATATCTTAGCGATGACATACCTGAAGACGTTAATGTATTTGATTATTTATTAAGTGCTTTGAAAGAAGCCAAAGGTGTTCGGTTTAACCTATCGTATTTAGAGAACACAAAATATGAGGATTATGTCGTGATGCTTGAGGACTTACTTGAACGTTTAGATGAAGAAGATAAGATTGGATTTGCAGGTCAATTTATCCGGAATTTTATCTATTCAAATGATGCGTATGCTTTGGTACAGTCAGCCTTTCAGAGAATGCCCGATGATTTTTTATTTCTTGAGAAAAAACACCAAACAATAAAGAAGGAGGAAGTCAACAAATATCTGGAAATATATGGTGATTTAGCTGGTCATTTCGAAAAACTTGTGTATTTGATAGTTGGTTTAGTGAAAACATTCAGGGAAGATTCAACTCCAGACTACGAGCAAATTAAGAAAAGGCGATTATTTCCTAACTTGATGTTTCTAACTAGGTCTGGATATGGTGATTTGGTTTCTGGATTCGATAGACACATTAGAAATGCTCTTGCTCATAAAACGTACAAGATTGATTTGGTAAATGAAGTCGTTATTTTCTATGACGTGGGTTATGAACTTGAAAAAAAGTTCAGTGAGTTTCAAAAAGATACTAGAGAGCTTAGTGCTAACCTGTTAGTTATGCCAAACTTATTCATCTTGACAATCTATTTAGCCTTATCACGATTCA
>JAEOTI010000314.1 GCA_016839955.1 Candidatus Hodarchaeota archaeon
AAACACTGCTGGAAATAATTACGTCTATTTTAGTTATACGGCTGCCTTCAATTTCACAAGAACCCTTTCTGTGTGGGAGATCCAAGCTTAATCTGGTTCTTTATAGAACCAACAACCTCTTTTTTTTAAAAAAAACACACCTAGACTTTTATTCAACGTATTAATGAATTCAAGTTCGAGAGATATCAATATTCTTTGAAGGTTTTAAAGTTAATAAACTTGAATTAATACGAAAGTGGTTTGATATTAATTCTCAAAAATCACAATTATATTTTGGATAAATCAGATTCAAATACGATTTAATGAGGTTATTTAATAATGTCAACTCAATCTTTTTTCGCTGGTTTTTTCATCGCTGCTATTCTCTGCGGTGGAGTTGTTATTTTTGCATTTCCAGAAATATTGGAAACTGAATCGTCTGAAGAACAAAAAGGAAATATCCTTCAGAGAAAGATGATTAAAACTAACTCTGAGGCATATATTGAGAATCTTGATATAGCAAATTGGATCGATGTTCCTGATACAAAAACTGTTATAACCACCAAAGGTAACTCCTTCCTCGTATTGGGCTTTTCAACACCATACACACTTCAACTAGGAAGTAGTTTTTCTGGTGTAACTAGGTTTAATATCTCCCTCGAGGTAAAAGGTGTTGGTAATCATCAAGGTCGCATCGGATATTATAGGGCCACAACTTTGGGATCATATACAGAGATGCATGGTACTTTCTATCTGAATTTCGAGACAGAAGTTTTACCCGAAGGTAATTATTCTATCGGAGTGTTGTGGATTTCAGTTAATGAGAATATAAGTGCAAATAGTTATGTTTTTTTCAGTTATTCAGCTAATTTCAATTTTACAAGAACACTTTCAATTTGGGAGATCCAAGCTTAATGTTTATAATTTGATTAGAATTGGTTCTCCTATAGAACCAACACTCTCTTTTTTCACAAAAAAAGTATTTTTAACATTTTACTAATTAAAATAAGGTTAATTACTTAAGAAATTGACGAGTTTGTTTCAAATAATCTAAAACAGTTCGTAAATTATCTTGTACATCATCTCGGGAATATCTTTGAACCTTCTCAAGTTTAGTAAATTGAGTTTGGAGTTTTTTTAATTCCTTTCGAGCATTTTGAGCGATTAGATTTATTCCTCGCTCGTTAGCTAATAGTTCAGCTTGAAGAAAATATTTCTCAGCTTGTTTTAAGTCAAACATAGCCCGTTTTAGTAAGCCTTTGATCCATAAAGCTTCAGCGTACGTCCCATAAAGCTGCTCTCTTTTCGATAAATCCTCAATATCGTGCAAAAGATCATCACACACAAGTAAATGGTCCTCATCGTCATCAAAGAAAAAAAGATTAATTTGTACCTGCATTAGAAATATGATTGCTTCTATCATTAATCCGAAATGAGGAACACTCTCAGCATGAGTCATTGCCTGATTTCCAAAAAACATCGCTTCATTTAATTCCCCTTGATGAAGTTTCAAATGACCATTCAATAAAGAATGTCTAATAATAACATCAGGTAATTTTGATTTTTCCCCTAGTTTCTTTAATTCTTGGGTTTGATTCATTATCTGTTCGAAATTTCTTAGCATAAGGTGCACTAAAGCTAAATGATAACGTGTTTCACCTAAAAGTCTTGGATTACCAACTTTTTCAATTTTAGAAAGGCTTTGATAAAGGAAATTTTCTGCTAGATTCAATTCTCCTCGCTGCCAAAAGATAATTCCCAGATTAGTTAATGGAATACCAACCCCTAAAGGATCACCTTGCTCTTTTGAAATATTTAAACTACGAAAATAGAGCTCCTCAGCCTTCTTTAGCTCCCCTCGTTGCCAATAAACCACCCCTAAATTATTTATTGCCCCCGCGATCCCTGATGGTCGGCCAATTTCTTCCCGTAAGTTAAGACTATGTTGATAGCATTCTAGAGTACGATCGAGTTGTCCTTTTTGGCGATATAAAATACCAAGGTTGTTTACACAATCAGCTACTCCTTCAAGATCACTAATCCTCTCTCTTATAGTTTTACTTTGGATAAGGTGTTTTTCAGCTAATTCTAAATCTCCTCTTTCCATTGATATAGCTCCAAGGTTCCATAATGCTCCAGCTTCTCCTTGAACATTCTTTGGTTCTTTTTCAGATAGTTTTAAAGCCAAATTGGAGTTCATTTCAGCATTATCATACTCACCTATCCTCCAGGAACAATGACTTATCTCATTCAAACATTTGATTCGTTTATCATATTCAGAAGGTGTTAATGAGGATAATAATTTTTGAAATAAAGAAAGAGCTTCCTGGACTTTGCCAGATTGACGGAAAGTCTTAGCTGTATTGAATGAAGTATCAAAAATTGTAAAACTCACCTTTTGTGAATTGTTTACTAAAATCTACAAAGTACGTACCTTTTTTTAATTAATTATATTATTTAAGATTCCTTTGTCATATTAAATTATTTGAGTATATTTTTAGGTTGTAATAAAAGATTATCTTTCGATTTCCTTTGGTTTTTGATTAGGGGATATAAGAGATGGTAAATTTATCATACAAAGAGTTGTCTCTAATTCAAGCAGGTTGCATTATTTTAACCGCAATTTCAGTATTTGACATGGGTTTCGCTAACCATGACAAACCTTTCAAAACAACAGACAAAGGTCTTTGGTTTAATCATACATTGTTTCATTTAGAGGAATTACCATCATTCATCACTGAATCAGCGTTCTGGGGCGAATTCCAATTTTGGGGGTATTGTTTCCTAATTGTTGCTATCTGCCAGGTGTTAAAGGCAATGACCCACGAGAACTAAATCTTTGAACGGATTTTAGAAGTATTAAGATATTCAAAAAAAAAAGCTCGATTAAGAGAATTTTCGTACTTGTTGGATATAAGCTAACACATCTTTCAATTGCTCATGTTCAAAAACTTGTACCGATTTTTGTTGTAGCTCTTTTAATTTTGATATCTGTTGTTGAATTTTCTTCAATTCTTCCTGGGCTTTTTGAACCACAAGTTGAATCCCACACTCTTCCGCTAACAGCTCAGTCCTCTGAAATAAAAGAGTAGCTCCTTGAAGATCGAACTTTGCTCGTTTTAGAAGTCCTTGTATGAAGATTGACTCAATATAGGCACCATGTAGATATTCGCGTTTACAAATCTCTTCCATTGCCGAGAGTAAAATTTCGCATTTGGTCATATACTCGTCCTCTTCCCTAAGAAGGTATACCTGGAGTAGGACTTCTAAAAGGAATTGTGTACTCTCTACCACTAATTCAAAGTGAGGAATTTGTTCTGCTTGAGATTTTGCTTTTTGGCCATATTCTAATGCTTTCCCTAAATCACGATGCACGAGGGACAAACGTCCTGTCGCTAAGTAATATCGTACTGTGATATCACGTTCCACATAGTTTTTGGACAACTCTGCTAGATGATCCACATTCTCTATGACACTGTCAATGTGTCCGTGCATTAAGATAACTCGTACTAAGTGATGACGAGATTCCGCGATGTGCTGAGGATGACCAAGCTGCTCATTAAGGACGAGGGCTTGTTGAAAAACATCTTCAGCTTGATTCAATTTCCCTTTCTGTAAAAAAACAACTCCAAGATCATTTTGAATTGTCGCTATTCTTTCCGAATTTCCTATCTTTTTATAGAGAGCTAAACTGTGTTGGTGATACTCTTCAGCTTGATCCAATTCCCCACGTTGGCGATAAATAATTCCTAGATTATGAAAAGATACAGCGATATCTTGCAGATTGCCTAGTTGTTTAAATATAGTAAGACTACGTTGGTAATACTCCTCAGATAGAAGCAATTTTCCACGTTGCGAATAAAGAACTCCCAAATTATTCAGGGATGCCGCAATATCCTGCAGATTACCGATTTGCTCACGTAAACTTAAGCTTCGCTGGTAATAATTCTCTGCTAACTCTAGTTTCCCACGTTGCCGATAAATCATACCTAAATTATTCAGAGAAGCCGACAAATCTTGTGGGTCACCTAACCTTTCCCTTTGGAGAAGACTCTGTTGGAAGAATTCTTCAGATCTATCTAATTCCCCGCGTTGCCAATAGATTACTCCTAAATTGTTCAGTGCATCTGCTTCACCCGGTTGATCAAAAGGGGCTTGTTTAGCTAATCTCAAAGATTCCGTTGCTGAATGTTCTGCTTTTACTAAATTACCCAATCGCCAATAGCATTGACTTTGTTCATTAAGTCCTATAATCCGTTCTCCACACGGGACTGATTCTGAGTCCTCAAGAAAAGTGTTTAGAAGTGTTAGAGCTTCAGTCAACTTTCCAGCTTCTCGGTTTTTTCTTGCTTCCTTGACAGGTCCTGGTATAGGCATATATTACCCATTCCAAAGAAATTTCTCAAAAAAGATTTTCAATAATCTTTTTCATTGAGGTAGGAGATATTTCAAAAATCGATTCTAACATCATTAAAAATTGTACTATGAAAAAGAAGATGAGTTTTTTTGCTCATTACTTAACTGTCAATCAAACACTCAACTGTTCTATGAACGCAGTACGGAGAAAATCAAGTAAATCCTCTTTATCGATTGGGACAACAACGTCTGGAGGACATAAGGGCAATTTTTCATTTATAACCCATTTAAGGATACCTTCACCCATTTTCGTGACAGTTTGCACGGAATCATGTTGGTCTACAACCATAATACACACTTGGTTTTGAGATGCAATTTTTATGAGGGAATATTTTTCATTATTTCCTTTTTCTTTTTGAAGCACAATATGGTCAATTCCAGCAATTTTCGAGTCCAATTCTTTAGCAAATTGGTCAATCGCACTGAAAAGTGGTGTTAATATCTCTGGTTGATCTTCTATTGACCCAATACATGCATTGATTCTTGGTATTCCACTTATTTTATCATAAACAAACACATTGTGTAAATTTATTTTAGGTTCTTCAAATCCTTCTCCTGTCATTGACGATGCTAACCAGTCGAAAGCCGTGAAAAATGCTTCTCCTGTTTTTGTGGAAAGCAAAAAAATGTTTATGGCCTTGAGATCAGTTCTAGTCTGGATTGTATAAAGATCGAATACTTCAAGAACTTCATCATATATATTTTCCTTAACAAGATCTGATTTATTTGCTAGGAGTAGTAAAGTGCATTTAGGGGGAAGTAAATTTAGAACATTCTGGAGTGCTGTAAAAGATTCTTGAAACAAGGTGGGATTAGAAGCATCAATGACATAAACTACAGCTGTAGCGAATCTGACATATGCTTTCCAAAGACTGTGAAATGCGATTTGTCCTCCAAGGTCAAATGTGTTAAAATTCACTCCCTTATACTCAAATTCATCTGCATTTAGGCCCATCGTCCTTTCAGGCGAAATAAATTCTCCATGAATCAAACGATGAAGAATTGTTGTCTTCCCAGCTCCGGCTAAACCTATAAAAATAACTTTTCCTTCTGTAAGGATTTTTCTTTTTTCTCTCTTGAATAAACGGCCAAAAATTGACAAAGAAAAAACAACCAGAAACATGACTGATAGTAGATTGCTTTCTATTGACCAGAGTATTATTTAAACATATAGAGTCAAAGTGGCTTAAAAAAAAAGAGAAAAACGTCAAAAGCTTTCGTAAATCTATTTTCTAGAATGATAAGAAAAGCCTCTTCTCACTAAATGCTATTTCAACAGTGGTTTCGCAATTATTATTACCTCAATTAATAATAATAACAGTTATTCTTTATCTACAAATGGAACATCATAAAAAAATTAACTCATTCTTTTTACTCAGCGCTAACATCCTTTCTCAATATCGACCATTTTTTTTATTTGAGGCCCCCAAATGTTACTGGAATATCATTCTTTGAAAATTTCTTTTTAATTCTGTTAATATACTGTTCATCTGGTGTCTTTTGGTTAACTTTACACTGTTTTCTGACCAATGCATATTTATTGATGCCAAATCTATGGAAAGGAAGTAAATCAATTTGAATTAGTCAATGATCTAAGTTTGTAGATTTATCTTTGTGGCATCTATTGAATATTCTGATCTGGGAAATTAGCTTTTTCTTAGATATATTCCTCATCAAATATTAGTGAAAAAAAGAGTCCGGACTTGTTAAAATATTAAGCAAGTCCTA
>JAEOTI010000315.1 GCA_016839955.1 Candidatus Hodarchaeota archaeon
CTAAACGCATGAAAATTTTACTTAATCTTGCTAATGATTCTTCTCCCTGGGGAGAATAATCTTCTAATGTGCTTGAAGGTAATGTGACAATCATAATAGCTTTATCAAGTAACCCCACAGTCTCAGTGAGTTCTTGAAAGAAAGCGAACGTTTGAGAACCTAGATTGGTATTAGAATAAGAAACACCATTTGCTTTTACAATATAATGCAAAATTTCATCAAAGAGTAAAATGAAGGGTTGTTGTTCTTCTAGAAAAGCTATTAACTTCTCTTTCCCAGGTGAAATTCTTTCAGTATCATTTTTTTCGAATTCAAGATATCCTGCTCTCCCGTTCAATTGATAAGCTAAATTTCCCCATATAGTTTTGACTTTTATATCTTCTCTTATATTTCCCTCAAGCGGATTTAGATGTGTACCTACAATTACGACCTTTTTTGCATTTACATCTCCTATATCTTCAGGTACGTAGTCACGTAATAATTTGCTGTTATTTAGATAATGATAAATTGAAATCAGAGCATGGGTTTTTCCTCCTCCAAATGGTGTTTTAATCTCAATAACAGAACTACCCTTTCCTTCTTTTAGCTTTGATGTGACCTTTGTTAGTAGATTAATTATCCCGTGGGTGAAAAAAGTCTTTTTAAAAAAAAGAAAAGGGTCATTATAATCTTGGGGAGCAGTTCCCAAGGCTACATTACCTAGATCAGCTGCAAAAACCGACTCATCAAAATTACCACTTTTAATATCAACATGTGGATCAATTACTTCATACCACTTTACCATTTGACTCTCCTCTCATGAATATCTTAGTTCTCATAACTTGATTTTTATATTTTTAGTTCGATAATTTCCATTTATCTTTTGGAATTATATATCCTGTTGCATAGATATCTTCATCCAAAATAAATTTTTTGGTAGGATTTTGAATCCTTTCCAAATTAGGCTCCTCTGTGGCTGCGAATGTAACAATATATAACCAATATTTATCCTGAAAACGTTTTGCTTTTTTCCATTCATTTGCTGTTAGTCTTATTGCACCCTCTTTTGCTCGAGCCTTTACTTCTATATACCGAATTTCTTGATAAGTTCCATCAACGTTGAATTTCAAAGATCTTAGATCAAAACCCAGATTTTCTAAATGAACATCATCCACCTTCCAACCTTCCTCCTTTTCATATTTTATTGCTACTTCCATGCCTTTCTGTTCAATTTCGTCACTAGAACTAAAAATATCAGGCTTTTCATATTTCATTGTATTATCTATTCGCTCTAAAGGTACTACAATGGCGCAGCCTATTATTTCTGGAGATGATACTGTTAAATTCTGTTCTAATTCTATTTCTTCAACGATATTTTCTCTTTTAATCTCTAGATCTTCTTTTCGCCTTTCTTCCATGGTCAGTGGAAGTCTCATATCCTTCTGTTCTTCTTGTTGGAGTTGGTACTGTAGTATTTTATTATTAGATTCTTGTAATAGATAGTCAATGGATCTTAAACCATATTTTTCCTTAATATTGCACATTATCCGTCTTTTTTTTGAGATTTCCTCTCTATAAGGGAAAAATAAATCTACTGTTGCATAATCTAATATTTCTTCTTGATTATTTATCAATCCTCTTAATGTTTCATCTATTTCTATATTTTTAACAGGTTTAAGATCCCAAAGTATTGAAGAACTTAAGATTTGAATATTTTTTTGCATATCTTGATATAAACAATATAATCTTCTTCCTGCAATATTTCCAAATCCATCTTTTATCTCCCCTATTATAAACCAAAATATACCTTCTTTAGTATTTGTTTCATCAGCAAATAAAGCAACATTTTCTGGAGACCAAAAAGAGTTTACAACCGTTTCATTAAGCGCTTCCAACAATTCATGTCCTGGAGCGATATAAACATAATCAGCAAACTTTAAAGCTTTTTTCTTATCAAATATTAAACGATTGTATTTTCTAAGAATTTTCCCATATTTTGAATAGAATCTAGGATCCTTATTCAACTTTAATAGCGGTTTTGGCACATTTTTTACTGTGATGTAATCCTTAACTTTTTCTATTCTTCCATCGAGTCGAATTATTGCTCTTTGAAAATAGTCCTCGATGTATTCCGGAATTAAACGATGCTCGTCTGACACTCGTGATTTTCGTTTTAAACTAGTATAGTCAATGTGATGAGTAGCTAGACTGGTCAATGTTATTTTATCAATAATTTTCTGGGATTTTTCATCATCTATTGAATCTACGAATTCATAAATTTCATCAATCCGTTTCTGTCCAAAAACTGCCTCCTCAAGTACTTCTTTTAAGTTGCTACCAGGAATTAAATCTCCAATTATGTCAAAAACCCTGTCTCCCAGAGATTCTTTCATCAATTGTAGCTTTTCAAATAAACGGTCGAGAACTTGACCCTCCCTGGTGTCTCTTGTGACCATATTATAGACAAATACTTCCTTATCTTGGCCGTACCTATGTATTCTTCCCATTCTCTGTTCTAATCTTGTAGGATTCCACGGAATATCGTAATTAACCATCCATGAACAACATTGAAGATTTATTCCCTCTCCAGCTGCTTCTGTAGCAACCATGATCTGTTTTTCATGCCAGAAATCTTTCTCTGCTTGAATTCTTTCTTCTATCTTCATGTATCCATCAATTGTAACTACATTATAACCCCATGATGAGAGTTTTTCAACCAAATAAGTCAATGTGTCACGATACTCTGTAAAAATGAGTAATTTTTTATCTCCGAGTGTGGTTAAAATTTCGTCTCGTAGTTTTGTGAGCTTACTTTCAATTTCAGCTTCTTTGACCTTCATAGCGAGGTATATTAAATCTTCAATTCGATTGATTTCTTCTTGTATATCTTTAACACTTGTTGTAAGAGTCAAACCCAAGATTTTCTCTTCGAGTTTCCATCTTTCACTTTCTTCCATATCCTCAATATCTTCGATATCTTCATCCGTTAAGCTATCAAATTTTGATTCTCTTATTGGATATTTTTTCTTTGAAATCAATTTTATGAGTTCTAAAAGACGCTTTCGACGATTTTTAAGGGATTGTAAAATAGAATTAATGCTAGAAGTTAATCTTCTTTGCAATACTAACATAGCAAAAGTAATAGAACGTCTTTGTCTTGATTTATCATAATAATATCTCACATAACGAGTTACTCTTTCATATAACTCCCGTTCATCCTTCGTTAGTCGAAAACTGATTGTATTGACATGACGAGGAGGAAATATCTTATTGCCTTCAAATGTTCTCATGTCTTCCTTCAAGCGTCTTACAAAGATAGGATTTTCTTTATTTTCAATTGATTCTTTTAAAAAGTCTGTTCTAGCAAAGAATCCTGGGCGTAATAAATCTAGAAAGAGTTTGAAATTTTCCTCATCACCCTTATGAGGCGTTGCAGTTAAAAATAGAATATGAGTAGATATTTTTGATAACACTTCCCCAACTTGGTATCTCTTTGTTTTTGTTATTTGATAGCCTTTTTTGGTCGGATAACCATAAGCAGACATTTTATGAGCTTCATCGACGATTACTAGATCCCATTCAGCAGTTTGTAGTTTTGGTAATATGTCATCTTGCTTTAAAAAATCAATAGAGGCGATTATACGGTTTAATTCTTCCCAAACGTTCACACCCCATGTTTCGTCAAGTGTGCTCCTTGTTAATAATCTAAAATTTGTGTTAAATTTTTCCTTCATTTCTCGTTGCCATTGATACTTTAAATGACTTGGTGCAACTATCAGAATACGTTCAGCCATGTTCCGATATTGAAGTTCTTTAATTGCCAATCCAGCCATTATAGTTTTCCCAGCCCCAGCATCATCTGCAATCAAGAAACGTATTTTCGGATCACGTAATACGTAATCATAGACCGCTTCTATTTGATGTGGCAAAGGATCAATCTGAGATATATTAACTGCTAAAAGAGGATCATGTTCATAAGCTAACCTTAATCTATTTGCTTCAATCCAAAAAAAGAAATCTTCACTATTTTGCCTCTCTCCAAACAGATCTCTTTCCTCAACATTTACTTGAGACAATTGATCCTCTGAAATCTGTAAGCTTTCAAACTGATTATTCTTTAGATAAATTAGTTCTAAGAGATAGTAACCATGTTTAATTTCAAATTTTTTCACTTTACCCTTTTCTTTTAAAAAGGGTGCTGAAATGATTTGCCCCTCAAAAAGTTCCATACTCTCACCAAGTAAGATTGTTGGAAATATATTCTCTCTAAGAATTAATTTTCACAATTTTTGATGGAAATTTTACTTTTTCTAAATTCTCGTATTTAAAGTCAAGGATCTTTTTTAAGCTTTTTGTGGGAGAATCAGTATTTTTGATTGAATTTATTTTAAAATATAAAGTGATTTATTATTCCTTAAGATAATCATCTAATTTTATTGGTAAATCATCAATTTTCGTTTTTTCCGACTTTTTGCTGATTCTAGCCATTCTTTTAAGCATACCTTGCAACATTAACCTTTCCTTATTTCCCTCAAGTAAGCTCTCTGATATAGCTTGACAGAATTGCCAGAAAAGCGGATTTTCAAGAGTTCGTGTTCTTTCTAAGAGGTTTTCAAGCTCTTCAAAATTTTCATTTGACCATGATTCCAAAGCTTTGTGCATAATATCTACAAAAGTGTCTTCATGCTTAAATTTTTTACGTTTTAATGAGGAAAATACTGTTATTTTAGATCCACTTTTTTTAATAAATCCATTTTTACCCCAATATTCTTCTAGACTTATTCCACACGAACGTGCTAAATTCTGAACGTCTCCAAATTCAATTGTTTTGTCTAGAAAGATCCAACGATATGATAAATAAAATTGAGATGGTTTATCAATTGAAACAGTTGATTTGGATTTTAACAGTTTTTGAACTAAAAAGCTTGTTGAAATGGTTCTGATTAATTGCAGTAACTCTTCAACAGTAAATTTTTCTCCTGAATAATTCTCCACTCGATCGTAATGGCTAAATATTTCCATTGCTGGACCTATAGCGGCAATGAAAAAGTCCCCACCATATATTTCTTGATTCCAAAAGGTTTGAAGTCGTGTTCTAATTCTCTCCTCAATTTGAGCTTCAATATCATTGATGAATGCTAAAGATTTACGCTTAAATTTCCTACATACAATATAAATTGACGATGCTAAAGCAGCAGAAGTTTTAGCTCTTAATCTCGCCTTCCTCTCTGTTTGAATCGGCCATGAAGCAGTAACAACAAATCCTGCATGGATTAGTGCATTAAGCATGGTTTCCCAACCCGATGTAGATTTATGCGCATATACAATAATGGCAATTCCGTCTTGTTTAAGGATACGATACATTTCTTTGAACGCGAGCGAAATATTGTTCTCAAAAAATTCTTTTGGATTCTCTTGTCTTCCTTTATTGGCAACAATCTCTTTTATTTTAGGTGTAAGGGGTGTGGCAAAGAGATCAGGAAATAAATCACCCACAGCTCGTTTAAACCAAACGTAGAAGAAATCAGAGAGATCAGAATACGGAATGTTGTCATAATATGGTGGATCGGTTATTATTGCATCAAAAAACGAATCTTGATATGGCAGAGCAGTTGCAGACTCTTGTGTGATGGTTATAGGATCGTTTATGTTCCATAAATTAGCTTCTATGAACCTTGTCACCCAATTAGTATGCGCTCTCCAGTCTCCGTTTCCACCAGAAAAGACATTCACCTCAGCATAATCCCATTTCATAGGAAGCGCAGTTCTACCAAATACATGTTCAATTTTTTCTCCATAAACATTGTAAACCACTAGCGTAGCATTCTTGTCAGCTAATCTTCCTAGAATTAATGTCAAGTAACCCATAATCGTTTTGACTAGGTCCTCCTTGTTCCTATAAATTGAACACTCCTCTTCAATATTTGGTAGATTTGCCTTGATTAAATGTAAAAATGTAACTAAAGAGAGCTTTTGTCGGTCGTTGAACAATTCTTTCCATTGTTTGATACCATAAGCTTGTAGATTTACTCCCAATGAGCCTGCAGGGGGAAGTTCTTCTTCTGGTAGAGGAGAGGTTAACCAAGGCCAATTCATTAGTTTATGTTGAAGGTATTGGGAAGCCTCTAGCCATATTTTAATATCCTCGTTCGTTGCTAACCTATATTTTTTCCCTTTTATGTCTGGATTTCTCAATATAATTACGATTAGCTGATATCCCATCTTTCCCTCGTAAGCGAGTTTTCTGGTCATTTCGACCTGTGTTATTTGACCACAAACTAAACATCTTGCATTTCCCTTTGTAACAGTTCCATTCGATGGATCAAAATCTATTGTGTTACCTTTTTGAATTTTAAATGAGATTGTATTAGTTTTAGTTTCAATGATTGGTTTATATGCAACTTTTTTATTTTTCTTTTTAGCCAACCAGAAATGTCTTATGAGAGGAATTTTAGATTTACAGTTCAAGTTTGAACAAGGAATCGTTCTAGCCCATAAATAACCGTTAGGAATCCATCCATCGGGATCTTCGGGATAAAACCTTCCAATTTCTTCTTTAGCTTCTTTTTCAATCCTTTTAGCCCAATTTTTCACTCTTTCTAGTATATAATTACTCTGAAAAGGTTTTTTTTCTTGATCCTTTTCTACTGGCATGGGAATTATATGAGGCCATTCTAATGTCGCTTTTTGAATAAATACTGCCACTGGATTAAGATCATTAACAAATATTCTGCAACCAAGCCGTAGTGCTTCAAGGGGGATTGATCCTCCTCCTGCGAAAGGATCTATTATGAGTGGAGCATAATCTTTCCATTGTTTTTTCAGCAATTTTTGAGCTTTAATAATTTCAGAGGAGTTTCCTTTCTTAACAGCCTCCCAAGGTATGATCTCTTTTATTAAAGTCGTAATTCTTTCTCTTTCTTCTTTTTCTTTTGGAAGATCTATTAATGCAGCGAAATTGGTCGCTCTTGAAGCAGCTAAAGGGCGTCGTGCCCACCAAA
>JAEOTI010000316.1 GCA_016839955.1 Candidatus Hodarchaeota archaeon
AAAGAAGATTAAATGAAAAAAAATAATCTTTTAGCGATGGAAATACAATTTAATAGTCTTACTAAAGAAGGGAAAATGTAATTTAAGCATAATGTTTCAGTTTTCCGAAATTCGAAACGTACATGGGAAAACATTCAATTAATTTATTTTTGAATGACAAAGGACGGTTTCAGATGACAAATAAAAAGGTCGAATTACATTTATGTTGGGATTGTCGTAAAGCAGAAGATCGTTCATGTTTAGTCTATAATCAGCTTGAAGCTATTGTTGATGAAAATTTTACTTCAATTGAAATTCGTTTTCAAGTTCCTAGCTGTGAGTTCTTTGAAGAAGAAGAATTTTTAAAGAAACCAGGGAAAGTTGTGCGGCGGGATACAAATCTTTAACTGTTCTTTCATTGTCATAAATGAGGAAAATGAAATGCAAGATAGGGTTCCTTTTTTATACCATATAGCAAAAGAAGTTGATTTAAATGAAGGGCCAGAGGGTGTTTTACAGGTTATTAGGCAGATTTTCATAAGAGGACCAATTAGTAGTAAAAAGTTAGCGCAAGTAACGTTTCTCCCAATCCCAATCACTGTAGCTATAAGGAATGAACTTATTTCTCGAGGTTTTGTTTCCAAGACTACAAAAGGAGCGATATTAACTCCAATAGGTTTGGAAATGGCAAAAAAGGAATTAAATCTCAGTTTGAAGATCGAACCTACTTGTACAATGTGTGATGGGTGTGGTTTGACAATTTCGGATCAATTTGAAGAGAAAATTGAAATATTTAAGGAAATATGTTCCCAACGTTCTGTTCCTAAAATTCAATTGAATCAAGTTCAATCTACACCTAAAACTTCCATCCTACGAATAATACAAATGATAGCCGATGGTAACTTAGATGGACGACGGATATGTTTTTTGGGTGATAATGATCTAACCTCAATTGTAGCGTCCCTTTTTGGAACGCCAACAACTATTAAAGTCTTAGATATAGATAAGAAGTTACTGAATTTTATTGATAAGATTTGTACTGAATATGATTTTGAAATTTCAACAGTAGAACAGGATTTAACAACACAAGTTCCACACCATTTGATATCCCAATTCGATGTATTCAGTACAGACCCACCTTATACATTAGAAGGAGTAAAACTCTTCCTACATAGAGGTTTAGAAGTTTTAGAAAAACGAAGTGGTTGCTGGGGTTATATTTCGCTACGTTTGTCAAAATTAGAAGAAGTTTTGTCCATTCAAAACTATATTGGGAAAAATGGCGGTATTTTAAAACACATATTCAATAATTTTAATGAATATGAGGGTGCTGAAATATTAGGAAACCGCTCTGATCTCTTTGCATTCGAAACAACAAATGAATTCTCGAAAATTGACATAAAATCAGATACTATACCTAATGATTTACTAATTTATACTGGATTGAAACAACAAACAATAAGGTATTATAAATGCACGTCTTGTGGAGAAATCCATGTAGTAGGTAAAGATCAATCTTATAACACTATTGAGAGTCTCAAAAGAATTGGGTGTCATCAAAAGGGATGCCAAAATAAAAAATTCAGATTACTAGAAAGGAAAGTTATCACTTAGGAGGCTATAAACGCTGGATGAATCTCTAGATCTAATTATGCAACAGAAAATGAAAGAAATGGTAAAAAAAGGTTCTTTAGAAGAAAAAATTAAGCTATTAGCACATGAAATTAAACAAACTGCTGAATTTCAAAATTATTGGACTTTTCGAAAGCTTATCCAAAAAAAACCGGGAATCTGGGGGTTGATACAGCGATTTGAAGTGCAAAAGAAAAAACTAAATGCCCCTATGGTTCATCCAATGGACGTTCAGAAATTAAGAGTCTTAGCTCAAGAAATTACTAAGTCACAAGAAGCAATTAACTATTACCAGAGTCTTAAGGAACTTAGCGGAGTTTTTAGGATGATTCATCTCTTCTTATCTGAGAAGATTGGTTTTCGATTCGGTACTCGGGTGAGCTAAAAATGACTACTGATAACGATAAGTTTCAAACAATTCTCCGCGCAGCTAAAGAATTAGCTAATTTTCTTCAAGAATCCTCAGAGTTCAAAAATATTGACATTACACGTCGCAAACTAGGAGAAGATGATGAAACAAGGGAAATTCTTTGGCAATATCAAGATGCGAAGAAAACAATGTATGATGCTAGAGAAACAGGGATTATTCCTGATAAAGTCCTTAAAGATAGTAAGCGGTTAAAAAGAGCATTACACAAAGACGAAAACATGAAAGCGCATCAGAATGCTAAACAATCTTTTCAAAACTTATTGAGAGAAACAAACATCTTACTTTCGAAAGCTCTTGGGGGAGTTGATTTTGGTGAGCTTGCTCTTGAAGTGAATGATAAGCAAAGATCAGATTAAACTTCAGATTTCAGGATACTGAAAATATCATCATAAGTTTGACGTCTTTTTATTACATTGGATTTCCCAGAATCTAATTTTACCATAGCTGGAGAAGGGTACCCAAAGTGTCCAGCAATTGACGTAGTATATGCTCCTGCGTTGAAAATTGCAACATTATCTCCTTCCCCAAGATACATTTCTACGTTCCGAACAAATTCATCATTTGGTTGGCAGAGGGGTCCACCAATCGATAAACTTTCCTTTTTTTGCTTACTAAGTACGCAAGGGTGAATCTCGTATTTTGTAAACCCAAGAGGTACTAATACGTTTATTCCGACATCTAGTAGAGCCCATGTCTGACCACTAGTTTTTCTTTTACGTATCACAGTAGCTAAACAGATAATTGCATCACCAACTAGGAATCGTCCAGGTTCTACAATAAGAGATGGATCACTAGCTAATTTCGACATTAGGGTATGTGTAAGCTCTGAAAAATGTTCGATTGAATACCCATTTCTTTCTAAGAGGTATCTTGGAGGAAAACCACCACCAATATCCACGGACTCTAACTCTATTCCTAAAATCTTTTCTAAAGTTCTACCAAAATCTACTAATTCTCGGATAGATTGTTCAAACACTTCTAAACCTGGAGGATGACGACAACCAACATGTGTTGAAATCGCCCCAAAAGGTATCTTTGAAGACATACCATATTTTTTGATTGCTTTTATTGCTCTCTCAGAGTCTAGTCCGAGCTTCGAATAAGGTTGAATTAGTGCATTTCTTCTTACTTCTTTAGTTAATTTTGGTGCAATTCTAACTCCAATTAGTGGGAGGGAGGATTTCCACGTACATTCAGAAAGATCTTTGAGTTCTTCAAAAGATTCTACGTTTATCAATCCTATATTCAATTCTATTGCTTTTTCAATATCCGATTGTAGCTTGGAAGGCCCATTAAAGACAATTTTTGGGGGAAGAATCCCTGATTTAATAGCTAAAAAAAGCTCTAAACCACTCATAACTTCAGATCCTGCTCCCATTTTTCCGAGTATGGAGATCACTGCAGGATTATAGTTGGCTTTTAATGCATAAGCAATGTTTAATTTCCGAAAATGCTGCAAAAACGATCTCTCAATAGCGTTATAGTTATCAGAAAGCCTACGAGAACTTAAAACCATCAGTGGTGAGCCAAATTCTTCAACTAAATGAATAGAGGATATTGTATCAAGGAATAGTTGATTCTTCTTATATTCAAAACCTAAAGAGTTAATTGTCTGTTCATCTAGCATAAAAAACACTCAGAAATTTTAGTTGACTGTTAAAGCCGGACTTAATTCTTCACGGGTAATTCGAACATGACTTTTCCCATCTTGGATTGTAATGACATGATCTACTAAATTTAGAAGTTTAATATCATGTGTAGCAATAATAAGAGTTTTTCCACCACGGTTTAAATCACGTAATAAAGATAGAATTTCTGTTCCAGTTCTTAAATCAAGATTTGCAGTAGGTTCATCAGCAAGAATAATTACTGGATCATTTGCTAATGATCTTGCGATGGCAACCCTTTGTTGTTGACCTCCACTTAGTTGATTGGGCCGATTGCGTTCAAAACCTTCTAACCCTACTATTTGAAGTAGATCTGTTGCCCTTTTCTTGCGTTTCTCTCGTGGTTGACCTGCTATGATGAGAGGCAGCTCCACGTTTTCTTGAGCAGTTAAAACAGGTTGGAGATCGAATGTTTGATGAACATATCCAATTTTCTCACTTCTAATTTTAGCAAGATCTCGAGCTGAAAGAAAACTTAGGTTTATTCCGTCAACAAAAACTATACCTGAAGTAGGTCGTTCTAAACCTCCAATTATATTCAAGAGTGTGGTTTTTCCACTCCCTGATGGTCCCATTAAAGCTGAAAATGTTTCTTTTTCGACATCTAAATCTACACCTCTTAGAGCAGGAATGACATTTTTTCCGAGCTGGAAGTTTTTTGTAAGGTCACTGATGCTAACAGCATAAACCATCAAAGCTCACTCCTGATTGCATCTGATGGACTTCGTAAAATAATACTAAGAAAAGGGTAAGCAGTAGCTATAAGTGTGAAAGAGATTGCAACTCCTAAAGAGAGAAGAGAACTCCAAAATAGAAAATTCTGGCCCTTTGAAACTGAAAACAATTCAAATACGGTCTGAACTCCATGTCCATCAGATAAAACATAAAATCCTGTTAATACTCCACTTATTACTCCTAGAAATCCCCCAACTAGTCCAATAAGAATTGAATCGAGAAGTAAAATCTTAAGTACGTGTTGCCACTTACCTCCAAGGGCTCGAAATGTTCCTAGTTCGTATGCTCGTCTTGTAGCTATCATATAAATCGAATAATTGATACCTACAAAACAAATAATGAGAGACGCAATGAAAACCCACCAGAAATAATCTTGAATTCCTTCCAATCCTAATTGTGTCAAAACAAAGGAAGAGATAAGCAAATATGATAGAAAACCTGAAGTTAGGATGATTCCACCTAAAGTTAAAATCACACTTCCTTTTTGATATTTAGTATTAGCAATTGAAAGTGATAGTGCATCTAAAAGTGAAAACTTGGTAGTGGGAAGTCTTTCTATAGTAAAACTTTCAATAGATTTGGCATTATCTTCTAAAAAGCTCTCGTCATCAAAAGGATTAGATTTTCCTCCTTTATTCATGAAATAAGACACCAAACTAAATTTGTTAGAGAGGGTTATTATTAGAGAGGATTTTTCTACTACTCATAAGCCTTGTTGTTAGAGAGGATTTTTTTATTTATAATTAATTATTGAGGACTGGTTAGAGTGGAACGTTCCATAAAAAGACTCGAAAAAATAACGAACACTATAGGGGTGGCAGGGGATGAAATGAAAGTTCGAAACGTAATAAAAGAATATATTTCTCCTCATGTTGAGAGTATGGAAGTAGATCCCTTAGGAAATCTGATCGTTAAAGTCTGTAGTTCCCCCCAAGCTTCTAAAAATCTGTTACTCGATGCACACATGGATGAAATCGGTTTCATGGTCTCGGATATAATGAAAGATGGTTTTCTACGGTTCATTCCAATAGGTGGTTTTGATCCTAGAATCCTTCTCGCCCAATCTGTTACTCTACAAACATCAAAAGGGGAACTTTTTGATGGTGTTATTGGATCTAAGCCTCCTCACATACAAACTGTGGAAGAACGAAAGGCTGTAGTTCCATTTGAAGACCTTTTTGTTGATATCGGCTTTTCTAGCGCTTCTGAGGTTACTGAGAATGGAATACAAATTGGAGATCGAATGATTCTTTCTCAAAACTTTAGTTTCCTAAGGGAAAATTCTGACATTATGAAAGGAAGAGCTTTTGATGATCGTATTGGCTGTGCAGTGATTGTTGAAGTAATAGAACAGATAAAAGAAAAAGGAAAACCTGAGCATGGGACAATCTGGGCAGGATTCAGCGTTCAAGAGGAAGTTGGTATTCGTGGAGCAGGTCCACTCGCTTACACGGTTAATCCCCAGTGTGCCATGGCAATAGAAGGAACAGTAGCAGCAGATACTCCAGGAACAAAACCCGGTACAAACCCATCAATAATGGGTAAAGGCCCTGCAATTACATTAATGGATCGTAGTCTTTTAGCTGATAGACGAGTAGTGAGAAAATTTAAAGAAATAGCTAAAACTAATGACATCCCAATCCAATTCAAAAGACCAGTGTTGGTAGGTGGAACGAATGCCGGTGAGATTCATCGAATCCGAGGTGGAATCTTAAGTGGAGTCCTTTCAGTACCTGTTCGTTATATTCATTCACCTAATCAGTTAGCAAGTCATAATGATTTCCAAAATACGATTAAATTAACAACAGAATTTTGTTACTCATTTCATGAGCTTTTTTGACGATTCATCAGGTGCTTAGTGTGAGTCTTGCAGTGACAAATGCAAGAATATTGTCTATGACAAAGGGTCCTCTTATATTAAAGAATGCTACTCTTTGTGTAGAAGACGATAGGATTACAGAAATAGGAGAAAATATTTCTGTTCCCCGGGGTACGGATCGAATTGATGGTTCAGGCAAAATTGTTCTTCCTGGATTAATTAATACGCATTCACATGCTGCTATGACTCTTTTAAGAGGTTACGCTGATGATTTAAAATTAGATGAATGGTTAAACAAGTGGATTTGGCCTTTAGAAGCAAAAATGACTCCTGAAGATATTTCTATAGGTGCGAAACTAGCTGCTGTGGAGGCAGCATTGTCTGGCTCTACTCTCTTGACTTCAATGTATTGGCATATAGTAGCTGAAGGAAAAGCAATCGCAGAAGTAGGAATACGGGGGATGTTAGGACCACCCTGCGTAAGTTGGCGACATGAAGAATCTTTAACAGAAGCAAGAGAAGCAGCTAAGGAATTACATGATAAATATGATGGACTTCTTCGAGTTGCTATGATGCCCCATGCCCCATACACTGTAGCACCTGATTTATTAAAAAAGATGAGAAATTTAACAAATGAGCTCAATAAACGATATGGATCGATGAAATCTCCGATTATAATGCATACTCATGTATCAGAGACGCAAGATGATTGGCAAAATACTCTAAATCAAGGTGAAAAATGGGAAAAAGAAGGAATTGATACAACTCCAATTACAGAATCTTCCAGCGTTGTTGAATACTTAAATCGTCTTGAAATGTTTGAGGATAACAATACTGGACGTAGAGATTTTCTTGCGGCCCATTGTGTATGGCTATCTCAAAAAGATATCCAAATTATGAGAGACAATGAAGTAAAAATTGCTCACAATCCAGAAAGTAATCTAAAACTAGGTTCAGGTATTGCACCACTTCCAAAATCTGAAAAAGCAGGATTAACTATCGGTCTTGGTACAGATAGTTCATGCTCTAACAATACATTAGATATGTTTAGGACAATGAAACTAACAGCTTTGCTTCATAAAGGGAACAATCTAGACCCTACTTTATTTCCAGCATATCGTGTTTTACAATTTGCAACTGTTCAAGGAGCGAAAGCCCTACACTGGGATGATATTGGAACACTTGCAATTGGTAAGAAAGCTGACTTTATAACTGTAGATTTACGAAAACCACATCTCACTCCGTTACATAACGAAATATCTCATCTTGTTTACGCTGCCTGTGGATCTGATATCTCTGAAACAGTAGTAAATGGACAATTGATAGTAAATAATAGTGAAATTCAAACAGTTGATGTTCCCAACCTTATTGAAGAAGCTGAAAGAACTAAAACCAAATTAATTCAGAAGATAAAGGATAGTGAACTACCCTTCAGTTAATTGAGAGGTTTCCTGCTTCCGTGACGAAACTTTATCAGCAGTCAACCTATCTCACTGATTTAGATATTATGAGCAAATCTCTTGGAAATGATATTTTACCTCAAATTAATCCAATTTCTTCCTAGATGTATTCATTGCCGGGCAAAGTACAGTTGTCCGAACTCAAAACAAATGGGATTACATATGACTTGAGTAATCAATCATTGAAAATTATTTTATTATTACGATCAGTTCAAAAAATAACTTAAACAGTTGTATTGATGTACTGTTATTTTTTATTGACATATTAGATGGATTTCCTATGGAGCTATTAATCAAAGCTCGTTGGTTGATTTCGAGTGATTTTAAGGTTGTTAAAAATCCTTTTATAGTAGTAAAGGGCGACAGAATTGTACAAATATATAAAAAAGATGAGATTCCTTACACGGTGGTGTCGTTACTGGCTTTTTTTTTCAATTTATTCGCAAACATCTGAAGTATGCTAAATAGATCAATGCATTTGTAAAATTCAATAAATTTCTCTGACTAAAAAACCAAATTTCTAAAATATTCTTCATCATTGACAACTGAAGGACCTAAGATGCCCCTTTCTAAACCTGTTACAGAAGCACGAACATTAAGAGAGGCTGGAAAGTTTATTGAAGCACTCTCTTTACTTGAAAGTTTCTTAAGAGAATTGAAACAAAATGAGCGTATTTTTCGTATAGAAGCGCTTAATGAGCAGAGTCAATGTTTATGGCAGCTTGGACATTGGTCAGAAGCCGAGATCCAAGCTCAAAAAGCACTCCACCTAGCAGAAACACCTCCAGAAGATTTCAAGGGGCAGGGTAGTGCGCTGAATAATCTTGGTATAGTCTTTTGGTGGAGAGGTGATCTGAACCAGGCTGAAAATTATTATCTACGAAGTCTTACTATAAGGGAACAATTAGGTGATAAAAAAAATATTGCGGCTTCATTGAACAATCTAGGAGTAATATATCAACGACGGGGTGAACTGGGTCGTGCTAGGGATTTCCATCAACGAAGCCTTGCACTTAGAGAACAGATCGGTCATTTACAACACATCGCTGTATCCTTAGGAAATTTGGGAAATATCTTTTGGCAGCGGGGGGAGTTAGTTAAAGCAGAGGAATTTTTCAATAGAAGTTTGACCATAAAAGAGCAGATAGGGAACCCTGATAGCATTGCGATAGCTCTAAGCAATCTGGGATTACTTTATTGTCAACTAGGCAGATTGTTGAAAGCAGAAAAAATACTACGAAGAGCTCTTTCCATTAAAGAACAAATTGGCAATCCTCAATCCATAGCTGAATCTCGATACCATCTCGTACGAGTTTTAATTTTACAAGAGTCAATAAATAGTGCCAAAGACCAAGTAAATTCATTATCCAAAATGGCAAAAGAGTCTAAATTACCTGATCTTACTACACGTTACTACCTCATTGCAGGACTATTAAAACTTAAACAAGGTGATTTGAATGAGGCATTAATCTTCGGACGCAAAGCAAAAACTCAAGCAGAACAGATATCTCATTTTGAATTGGTAGTAGATAGTACACAGTTCCTGATGGAAGTTCTACTTCAATTATATTTATTTAAGGAAGATGAAGAATTAATTGTGCAATGTGAGACTCTACTTCGAGAATTGGAACTTTTATGTAAAAAGGAATTCCTTCATGGAATATTCGTTGAGTCAATATTCTTACAAGGTCTTCTAAAACGAGCTGCTTTCGACATGAAGGGTGCAATGGAATTTTTTGAGCGAGCTGAACTGTTAGCAGATGAACGAGGCATAAAAATGTTGGTTCAACGATCACGGAATGAAATAGGAAAGCTCCAGAAACAAATGG
>JAEOTI010000317.1 GCA_016839955.1 Candidatus Hodarchaeota archaeon
GTGCTAGCACGTATTAACAGGTTCACTCCTTCCTTAGGTTTGACTGCTTTCCCTAGAAATGGTTCGACTAGATCCGAACCAAGTGTTATTTTTCCTTCTGTTTTCAATTCGCCTGTTTTAGGCACTGTTGCAGCTTCAGCAAACTGTACGCACACAGTATGGCGTGTTGGAAGATCTACATCTTTCAAAAACTCAATTCGAACCTCTCCTCCAAGAAAGTTATGACCTATGCCATTTACTATCGATTGAACTAAAACACGAAGTTTAATGTTATTAGAATCAGCAAGATCTCCTTTCCATAAACGAGATGTTCCAAGGTAAATCCGACCCACACGGACATCTTCCGACCACCAGACATCTACCGGAGAGAAACCTAACCACCTAAGAAATACTTTCGTTTGAGTCTCAATTGTTGTGTCCTCTGACGTACCAAAAGATCGTTTACATGCCAAGGCTACAATTTGTGAAATTTTCTTCTCCCAGTCGTCTAAATCTTCAGATAATTCCGAAATTAGGTCAAATAGTGCTGTGGCAAGAAAGTTTTTAGCTCGGGCACCTGCAATTTGTTCTGATAAATCCTTAGAAATGAATAACACCTTCTTTGAAGGCTAATGGTATTTTAACTAAGATTATTGGTTGAATTAGGCCTTTTTTTAGCTTAAATAAATTTAGGAATTGTACTGATAAATAGATAATGATACAGAAAGAATGATCTTATGATGATTTTGAGCTATATCATGAAGTGTAAAAAGCTGAAATAAATATCTTGAATTAATTTAATATCAGGAATTAACTTATATTGTGAAATTTCAATAAAGACACTATAACTAATAATGGAATGAAAATTTATTAATTTGTTATTATTTGGCTTTCAAAAGCTCGTTACAATATAATATTCAAATTCAATAATCTTTGGTGTTCATTGTGTCCGATGAGGACGTAGCAGACCGTCTTATGCAGATTGAATCGCTTTTAAGGGATGTAGAACAGCGGATACCCGATTTAGAAGGTCTATCCGTTGTTACAAAAGATGGATTACCAATTGCGTCTGCTTTAAATACGAGAGTAGACGAGGATCGTCTTTCAGCGATGACTGCTGCCATGTTGTCTCTTGCAGAACGTGTAGTAATAGAACTGGAGAGAGGCAAGATGGATGAGATGATTATTAAAGGATCAAACGGTTTAATTATCATTCGAGACGCTGGTGAATACGCGGTTCTTGCTGGAATTACGCGAAGTGATGCTAAACTTGGATTAGTTTTGTTGGATATGAGACGGTGTGCTCAAGCTCTTGCAGATATGATTTAAGGCAAGTTTTTTTCTAACTTCGTTATTAGTAGTAGGAAAATACGGTTTTATGTGCTAAAATTAATTAGATCGATCACTCGACGTTAGCATGTTCCTTTTTCATAGACTCTTCATCAATTCTCAAACTATCCGCGATTTGAGCCACAATACTATCAAGAAACAATGCTGAGGAGTACTCAAAGGAAGGAATAAGAGTTTTTGCATCCCAAGCATGTTTATCATATTCTGAGGTTTTACCTTTCCTCCCACTGATGAGCGTAACGTGATTAGCAAGTTTAGCTAATTCAGAATCTTTGAAAGAAGTCACTGCAAAAGTTTTCATATCTGTTTCTACAGCTAGTTTCGCATAAGTTAGTACATTGGACGTAGTTCCACTACCCGATATTGCTAGTAAGAGATCATCCGCATTTCGGAAACGCCAATCGTATTCACTTTGAACATTGATACCTAAGTGAGAGAAACGTACTGCAGCCATTGAAGCAACAATTCCTGACATTCCAGATCCAATTACATAGACTTTTGGAGCTCTGTGACTATAGGCATGTGTTGCTCTCTTACCAAGCTCTTCAATCATCTCTTGAAGACCTGATTCTCGTTGAAGTCGACATTTATTTTGATAAGCTTCTCTTAGGACTTGTTTGCAAACTTCCCCAAATATTTCTTCTACAGGACTACTCATAGCTGTTTCTTCAAGACAAGCTGCAATACCACTTGCAGCTAACATTGAGGTTATTTCAAAGATTGTACCCATCGGTGTAAGTGGGGAAGCAATTCCCTCGATATTTCGTCGGACATAGGAACGAGATTCTTTATCAGCGTCGATCTGAGATGGAATAAAGATTGAAACATCAGACAATCTCGCGATTTTGGATAAGGGATCTCCAACAAATGATACTGCTGTTGCACCAGCTCGAATGCAATCTTCAAGGTTGTGAGCAGTGGTTTTTGTCCATCCACTACCTGAGAAACCAACAGATACATCTCCGAATCGAACTGGTCGTGCATGACTTTTACCGATATAAGCGACATTCAATCCTTCCGTCTTTAATAATTCTCCAAAAGCCATGCCAACTTTGCCAGATCGTCCCATTCCAGTAATATGAACTGTCTTGTTTCCCTTTGCAAATTTTAATAATGAAACAAATCTTTCTAATGATACTGGGATTGCACATAGTTTCTCAACAGTCTCAGAACCTGCTTCAATAAGAACTCCAAACGCCTCAGAGAAAGCTGTTAAGTCTGGTAAAACTGTGGGAATATCTGCGTCTACTACTGGCGATTTTACCAGTGGTTTAACGTATTCTTTCATATTCCAGGAATCCTAAAACCCATCTGATGTAAAAAGCAAGTAATAATCTTCAATTAGTCTAATAAATTCATTATTTGAATACCTTTCTTTCAACTACAGCTTAAAAATTCAGAGTCAATTGTGATATTACATATGAAATGGACTTAGATTTTCTTTTAATCCCTAGAATGGTTTCATCTGTACACTAAAAGGAAAATTCTTTTCTTGAATGAAAGAATCCATTGTTTTTCATATTTCTTCTAAAATGCTTAAACGTAGCATTGTAGAAAAAAAATTAGAGGTTCAGAATTATGAAAATAGATTTTAATTCTATTGAAGTAGAGGGGCAGGTTACTTTTATCCATCCTAACGATCTAACTATTCCTAAACCTAAATCACCGTTTAAGGTTAGACTTAGCGATGACCCCTCTATTCCTGTTGTAGACTGTTATATTTCTGAAGATTTTACTTCTCCAGGAACCTTATCAATTTCAAAGAAGCTTTATCAGCAAATAAAAATGAGTGTGAAATTTGATCAATTAAATTTTGATTCTGTTCATTTTGATGACGATGCTGCATCTTCAATTCATCGGTTAATTCAGGGCGAGAAGCTCAAAAAAACTCAAGTTATGAAAATTGTCAATTCTATCTTTACAGGAGAACTTCCTCCTCTACAAACTGCTGGTTTTGTAGTTGCACAGCACTTCTTAGAACAACAGATCACAAGTAGAGAAATTGAGTATTTTGTGGAAGCTTTTCGAGACTCAGGAGTGACACTAGAATTTGGTATGCCGACTCATGATAAACATAGCATTGGTGGGTGTCCAGGCACTTCCAAAGTCAGTATCGTAAGTGTTCCAATTGTTGCAGCTGCAGGCCTTCTCATTCCGAAAACAAGTACAAGAGCAATTACATCCCCTTCCGGGACAATAGATGCTTGGGAATGTATTGCTCCTGCAGATTTTACTCCAGATGAATTTGTGGAAATTGCAAAAAAAACAAAGGGATGTATAGCTTATGCCGGGGGACGATTAGGTATTGCACCAGTTGTTGACAAAATTATTTCTGATGTTGCCTTTCCTCTTGGTCTAGATCCGCATACACTCTTAATAGCTGGGATTTTAGCAAAGAAATTAGCTGTGGGAGTTGATTTTCTAGCACTGGATATTCCAATCGGTACGAACAAGATATCTACCGAAGATGCTGGACGTTCAATAGCACGTAGGTTTGTTGATCTTGCAGATATTTTCAAAATTCGATTTGAAGCAGGCCTTACTTATGGTTCAGTACCTGTTGGTCATGCCATTGGAGCTGCACCAGAAGCCCGAGAAGCATTAGATACCCTCATCAACCCTAAAACCGCTCCTGCATCATTAATTGAAAAAGCGACTGCTTTAGCTGGGATACTATTCGAGCTATCTGGACTAGCTACTCGAGGCTCAGGTCAGGATGTAGCCAAGCACCTGTTATTTTCTGGTGAAGCATACGAGAAATTTAAGGAAATGGTGGCAGCGCAAGGTGGTGATCCAAGTATACAACCTGAAGATATTGAATTATCTTCCCATAAGTTCTCCTGGCGCGCACCCGCTACTGGTTGGCCAGTTGAAATTAATAATTCTGCCCTAACTACCATTGCCCGGGCTGCTGGCACACCACGTCATCCAGGTACAGGTCTTATCTTAAGGACTAAAAAGGAAGCTGTTCAGAAAGGGGATGTGGTGCTCGATATTTATGCTCATAGCGATGCTGCTCTTGAACAAGCAAGAGGTTTAATTGCAAAATTAACACCAATATTAGTAGAAGGAATGCTAATCGAGCGTATAAGTGAGTAGTATTACTCTAAAGACGTCCCAATAACATTCCTTCAATTGTTATTGGACTCAAACGAGCTAGTAGATCTGCTGCAGCTTCAAGTCGTCGAGGGGAGCTGGAATGAACTCTGAGAATGGGTTCTCCCCGTTTACATGCCTCTCTTTTACGAAGAAAAAATATCCCCGCTTGAGGGTCTCTTGGTGCTCCTGCAGCTTTTGCTACTCGTGTAATCGCCTTGTTACCAATATTAACAATCCAACCATCAGCAGGGGCTAACCATTCAAATATATGTTCACCCACTTCAATATCATCTACCTTAATATTAGAATCCCCTCCTTGAGCATCAATAATTTCTTTAAATTTAGCTAAGGCTTTTCCAGAGTAAAGTATTGATTTTGCTAAGTCTTGTCCTTGACCTCGTAATGCTCTTCCAGCCATTTCAAAGAGGATTCCAGATAAAGAGGTTGACTTCTCAATAAGACTAGTGGGTCCCTTATCTGGATTTTTTAATGTTGTAAGCGCCTCTTGAGCTTCTAAGGCAGGTCCAACAGTGTGTCCGACAGGAATATCTCCAAAAGTTATCCCTGATTCAACTTTGATTCCCAAACGACGACCTAGTTCAGCAAATTCTCGAGCTAATGACATTCCTTCATCATACGTTCCGACTTTTGTTTCATTTCCTGTTGGAATATCCAGTGCTAGGAAATCAACTCCCATTGCAACTTTTTTCGCCATGATTGAAGCCATCATCATGGATCTTGGATTTATTGAAAGAGGTCGCTCAACTTGATGAATGAGAATATCATCTGCTGGTGCTAAATTTAACGCCCCACCCCAGCATATCATACCTTTTACACGAGAAACAATTTCTTTAATTTCATCTTCGCTGAAATTCACTGGTGCGAAAATTTCCATGGTATCTGCGGTGCCAGAAGAACTAGTTATTGCACGACTACTCGTCTTCGGGATTTTTAAACCAGCTGCAGCTATAATTGGGACAATGATGATTGATACTTTATTACCAGGAACGCCTCCTAAGGAATGTTTATCATAAATCCCGTCTCCAAGATCTAACATCTCACCTGTTGCTGCTATTTCTCGGGTAAACCACTCAATCTCATCCATTGTCCAATTATCATAGAGATGTGACATTATTAGGGTGCTTTTCTCCAGAGGAGTAAGACGATTAGATACCACATCTTCAACAATCGTATGGATTTCATCCTTACTGAGAAAAGTACCATTCATTCGTTTACGGATTAAACCATACGAGTCTGGTCTTAATCTAGGACTTATATCAATCGTGATCAAGTCATCATTTTGTAGTCCGAGCGTTTTCATTCTATCTTTAGATAAACCAATTATGGAATTATCCATTTTTTGATCAACAATTACACTATCAATTATTAAGGATGTTTTTGGAGAAATAGCTTGGATAATGCAATCCCCGAGTGAATGAATAACCTGACTCAAATTTGGTGAGACGATTGCAGCTCCACGAGGAAATATATCGACTTCCTTTACTGCTACTTGTTCTTTGTACGACCCAATCACTTTATTCGACCTCTTTCAAGTATTTGTTGAGTAAAAAAGAATATTGTCTTAATTAATCTATTTTATTTTGATTTAGGTTGATGTAGCATTATCATTTATTATAGTAAAAAGATCTCCAAAGAAAA
>JAEOTI010000801.1 GCA_016839955.1 Candidatus Hodarchaeota archaeon
ACATTGTTTCAGTACTGATAGCTATAACTCCTCTTACCTTCTGAATATCAGTTTGTACATAATCAGGAACTTTACTGGTTAGAGGGGTTGTACTCCCTGGTTCAGTAACAATCAAAATATTATCAGCTTCATCAATGAAGAATTCTTCTTCGCTAACTCCCATTATAAACGCTGCAATAGCCCCTGAAGTTGTGGAAACAAACATAATACCTATTAAAAACAACCACAAATCTCTGAAAGTAAATATCCTTATCTTAGCCAACACAAAGGTATTTACTTTAATTAAACCCATCAATATGAGACTCCTATCTATCTATACCATGTGTGGACAAAGTAAGAGCACTTGGTTCTTTCCTAGCAATGATAATGGCAGGATATAAAGCAGCAACTATCGATATAAGATTAGAAAAAAACATCAACAGAAATATTGTAGTTATATTAAATTCTGGGACCAGGAAACCCCCAATGAAGAACACTGATAAAAATGTAAATAATAAGGGGGGTATCAAAATACCAAACAGAAAACCCATGATAAATCCTGCATTCCCAATTATTTCAGCCAAGAAAATGACCAAGAAAATAACTTGTAGAGTAGACAAACCCATTGCTCTCATAATTAATAGATCTCTCTCATATTTTTTTACAAACCAAGAGATAGCATGGAAAATTCGGATTAAGGCAATGATAAACAAAACTCCAAATAAAAGGCTTAATTGCAGCATAATATCAGAAAAAAGATTGTCAGTAAAAACATCGGTTTGTTGTTCTGGTTTAATTGTTAAAATCTGTTCATAATCTTTCATTATAGCTTTTAGATCAGCAATTGTTTTTTCAGCAAAATGGGCATTTCTCAAACGAACTTTTATCCTTTGATATAAATTTTGAGTCAAACTCTGATTAAATATCGTATTATAGTCTTCTAATTCAATTAAAATCACATTTTGCAATTCATTTACATTTTGGATAAAACCAACTATAAGCAATTGTTGCTCTGTCACGAATGAGTCATCGATAAGATTTAGTTCTTGGGAACCAATTAGAGGATGAAGATTTTTTCCTACTAGACATTCAGGATAGCTTGTATTAGATTGGGGTCGCCTTCCAGCATAAATCTCTGCTTTTGAGTAATAATTCATAAGCATCGAGATATTAACTCCAACGATGTAAGAGGTGAAAGATGCATTCATTGAGAATAAACGAATTGTTCTTTCAGCAATCGGTAAAATACGCTTAATATTCGTATGACTTATTAAAGGAAGGAGTTCCTGAGGTAAACCAACATCTGGATTGTTTGGTTGAATAAATATACTGGGAGAATCACCTGCTTTTTTAGTTATCCCGAAAATTTCAGCAGAGAAACCTGAAATTACCCCCGATGTTGCAATCATCATTGAAATAATCAAAGCAAAACCCATAATAGATCGGAATGAATGCTTCTGGCTCCTCCCGATGATCCGGATTGTAAACTTCATGTACAATAACGAGACACCTTTAATTATATTATAAATCGAGACTTAGTACTTAACAATTATCATTTTCAATAGGGTTTTATTATAACATAATTGCTATTATGACCACTTAGGTAATAAGATTAATGCCTATTGACTTCTATAATTTTAGCCACTAAAATTTTTAACCTTGAGCTATACGCAGGTCTTACACGTTTTAATACTTATGACAACATGATTAAAATCCTTCTCCACCAGATCTTTAGATAGTGAAACAGGAAACATCTCAATTAGAAGAGGGGTCAATTTCATGGTCTCAATAATAGATTTATTGCCAATTCTAACAATATTCACAGTAGGAGCTGGCGTTTGGCAAATTCTTAATAGATTATTGAGATGTAATTTCCGCAAGACTGAATATTTTAACGTTTTCTTACTCCTTGGATCGTTTAGTCTCATTCTTCCTCTTACTTTCATCGGCATTCAACCGAATGGAATCTTAACACTTTCTCTAGGAAATCATTCAATCGATTTAATTGACTTCCATGGATGGTGTTTGACGTATTTGTCACTAGGATTGATTATCGCAATAATAGCTGCTTATTATTTACTCCGTAGATTACTAATAAGCCTTGAACATTTCCAATTGGATTTATATACTCTTAGAGATTATCGGCTTGTATTACTAGGTTTTCTACTATTAGATTATTTTATTCTTGAAGCAATTCTACCTCTCCGTGGTTTTGACGCCTTATACTACTATTTTCCTGAAGCTGAAGTCTTCTCTGCAGCAGGCAGAATAACAGAAGTCAACTATTTATCATTTTTACCTGTAATAAAGAGTCCTCTCAATGTCCTTCTTTATGTTTATAGTTATGAGGTCACAAGTGAACTAGCTGTCCAAATTATCCCATTTATATTTCTTCTTGGTATAGTTATACTAATCTATGACTTTTCTGTGGAGCTATTCGACGATCATTCACTTGCTTTGATCGCTGCAATTTTCACACTGACGTTCCCTCTTACCTACTGGCTGATGAACTATTGGGCCTTCTATCAAGATCTTTATCTCTGGTATTTCTTCTCTGTGGCATGCTATTTCAGCTTGAAATGGTATAAATCTCCATCAGAATTAGCACATGGATTATTCATGGCTATTGGAATAATTGTCTCACTATTATCAAAAATTACTGGATGGACTTTGCCAATAATCCTCGTCTTATGGCTTCCTACTGGATTAAAGGGGAAAATACCTCGTTTGGT
>JAEOTI010000318.1 GCA_016839955.1 Candidatus Hodarchaeota archaeon
AGCTTTACTCAAATGCGTTTCTGATAAAGCAAAACGAGATAAGATTCCAATCTTATGGTCCTGGATATATCCAGATGAAAATGTGGTGTGTTTTGAAAAATCTGAATATAAATTGGTTAAAAAAACATATTTACTTAGATTAAATTTGTTAGAAGAGCCAGAAATAATTGGACAAAAGCCTTTGGGAGTAAATGTAGATATTTTAGATATTACAAATGAAACGGCTGAAAAAAATTTCTTTAAGCTTTCTAATGAAGTATTTCATGATTTTCCACCAGACCTTCCCCCGGAAGGGGTTTCTCGTCAAATTCGTAAAGATATCACAATTTTTATTTGTAAAACAATATCCGGAAGGCCAATAGGATTCATTACACCATCTATTGTTGATTCAAAATCGGGAAAAAAGATGGGAGTCATTAAATTTGGAGCAATTCCGTCCTACAGGAGTAAAGACATTGATTCTTATCTCCTAGGTCGTGCTTTAACTTATTATTGGGAAAATAATATCAAAGAAATAGAACTAGAAGTAACCCTTGAAAATGAAGATGAATTACAATTTTATCAGGAATTTGGGTTTAAAATACCTTCTATTTCGCGATTTTGGTATGAGTTACGATTTAAAAAAAAATAAAACTGTCAAATCTGTTTGTCAGCCAAAGTCAAGCAGTTTTTACAATTGAAGAACATAATCTTTCAAGAAATATAGTAAGAGCTAGACAGCTTTCTGAAAAAATTGGTGTGATAAAAGATAAACTTATAGACATCGCAGAACATCTGCAGCATATTGAGCTGTTATTAAGAGATTAACTTGAAGTCATTCAATCTTCAAGGATTGACAACAGCTGTAGATTTCTACGCTTTTTTCCTATAAGCCGCTCTTTTCTTTCGTTTATACCATAAAGAAGCGATAACAATAGTAATCAAGAAGGGAACAATTAAGAAACCTGGAAAGTCTTCACTCTTTGTGGTTGTAGGAAGGGGCATTTGGAAATCAGTTTTCACCAGCCACATGTCAGATCCTCCCATGCCATAGGATTCAGTATAACCTGCGAGGAGAAAACCGCCATCGGAACTCTGGATAAGAGAAATAGCCCGATCATTTTGCCCTCCCCCATACGTCTGATTCCACTCTGCAATGCCTGTTTCATTCGTTTTCACCAACCACATGTCATATGCTCCCACGCCATAGGAAGTAGTATGACCTGCGAGGAGAAAACCGTTATCGGATGTCTGGATGAGAGATTCACAATAATCAGTATTCACTCCGCCAAATGTCTGATGCCATTGGAGAAAACCTGCTGCATCGATTTTCACCAGCCACATATCGGTTAATCCCGCGCCATAGGATCGAGTATAACCTCCGAGGAGAAATCCACCATCGGAAATCTGAATGAGAGAATTACACTCGTCCCAGGATGCTCCCCCATACGTCTGATTCCACTCTGCAACACCTGTTCTGTCTATTTTCACCAGCCACATGTCAGAAATTCCCGCGCCATAGGAATAGGTATAACCCGCGAGGAGAAACCCGCCATCGGAAGTCTGGAGAGCAGAATAACATTCGTCCATATTCACTCCCCCATACGTCTGATTCCACTCTGCAATACCTGTTCTGTCTATTTTCACCAGCCACATGTCAGAACTTCCCGCGCCATAGGAATAGGTATAACCCGCGAGGAGAAACCCGCCATCGGAGGTCTGGATGAGAGAATGAAACCAATCAGAATTTCCTCCGCCATAGGTCTGATTCCACTCTACATCACCTGTTCCGTCTATTTTCACAAGCCATATGTCAGAACTTCCCGCGCCATAGGACAAAGTATAACCTGCAAGGAGAAAGCCACCATCGGAGGTCTGGGCGATAGAACCACAATTTTCATTATTTCCTCCCCCATATGTCTGATGCCATTGAGTATTTCCTGTTTGGTCCGTTTTAACCAGCCACATGTCAGATCCTCCTGCGCCATATGAGCGGGTATAACCCCCAAGGAGAAACCCGCTATCAGACGTCTGGAGAACAGAATATGCTTGGTCATTATCTTGTCCTCCAAAAGTGTGTGTCCATTGACTGGAAGTGCCAAGACAAGCCGTGTTTTGGACGTTAAGTGATTCTATGGGATAACTTAATGATTTGTGAGTTGTAATGACCATACAAATAGATATAGTAATGCAAATCAAGATGAATTGAGCTTTAAGCATTTCATTTCTCCTTTCACTACTTAGTATCATAGAATTATCTTTTTTTTCTTATTATTGAACTCTACTAAAATATTATTTGAAGGATTCTCAATAAGAAAGTCCATCAATTAGAGGATAAAAAATAATTCTAAGATATTAAATGACAGTGGATTTCTTGCAAAAATTATAAATTATTGAATAAGTTTCTTCTGTAATCTCATTGACTGTAAAACCATATTTTTTTAATAAATTAATCAGTGGCCCGTGTAATAGTATATCGTGCTTATATCGGGTAATAATTCTTCTCTATGGATTCCGTATTCCTTTTCAATTCTTCTTCCTTTACTGCTATGTAAATAGATGAGAAATAATCAATATTTAGGTCATGACCTATTAGAACAAAAGCTATTTCATTTACAGTCTTATTTTTCCTTAGAATTTTTTGTATAGCATTTTCTAACTCTTGACGTGAAGTTCGCCAATTTAAGTCTAAGATTTGTTGTACTTTTTGAATTATTGATTCAGCAACTTTGTCTCCAATTCCCGGGACTTCTATTAATTCCTGCTTTGTCACAGTCGCAAGAGCTTCTATCGTACCATATCCAATTGTTTCAAGGTTTTTTGCGGTTGTTGGACCTATTCCTGACAATTGTGTAAGATCTTGAAAAGGTGGTTCATATGCAATTGTCATCTTCATCAGTCATTATGACCTTGTACCTTTAAATAGGACATATTAATTACAATTCTTCTTGTTAGTTATCCACTTTAATTTTAACTTTTATAATCATCAAATTTACTTTAATCTGTATGAATCTCCCTTTTTATAATGGTCCAAAACCATACTATAATGATAATATGTCATCAAGTGTACATAAAATACGATAAATTATTGAGTTGGACATAAATGGAAGCTGTAGACTATGGAATCAGTGGACTTTTAATTGATGATGAATCAACTGATAGGTTAAACCCAGTCTGGTCTGAGATGGCTGACTTCCAACGAGCATTTATTATCCGGAGAGAACGTCAAAAAGGAAAATCATGGCGTGATATTGCAGTAATAGTCGGTAGAACACGGAAATCCTATAGCACGATCTATAAATGGGCAAGAAGGAATCTTCCAGAGCTATTTAATAAGGAAAAAACATTACATAACTCAGTAAGTGTCCAAAGCACACTTGACTCCATTCTATCCTTACTACAACAATCTTCCCAACCAATCTCAGAATCTTCTTCCGAATTTCTCCAAGAAAAAATGAACACTGTTATTTCCAACCTTGATCATCGCACAACTTTCTTAGAAGAGGTTGCGGATCAGATCACCTCAGACATGCTTGAGGAACAGTTCCAAAAAGTGATTACTCCAAAAAATAATCATTCTAACTCAATTCCACCTCCACCCCCAAACATACAAATTACAACGATTCAACCAGCTCCTGTAAAAACTTCACATTCTTCCCCTGCAACCTCTCAAGAATGGCAAAATGTCAGTTGGAACCAACTATCCCGCGAAGAGATTGATAACATCCCTGCCCATATCCTCGATGGTTTTGATCCATCCATTCGAAACCTAATTTCTAATCGCTTAGAGGAATTAGACCATTTAGATCAACAGACCATCAAAAAATCCTCACAACTTTCTTCTCAATCCACTCCAAAATCAACCATTCATTCTGAAATGCAAAACCATCCCCTATTCCTGAAAAGGAAGAAAATGACCAAAACTCGTGTCACCATCTCTCACACTGGCTGGTCCCGCTGTGACTACTGGTACTGCTTCAAGTGTAAAACCCGATTTTCGAATCACGAAGATGTTAATCCCGATATATGTCCTCTCTGTCACCTTTCCCAAATTGTCGAATGGTCTCCTATGATTGAACAAGATTCTGTTCCTTTATCTTCAACTTAATAATCCATGAATCAGGTAATAACCTTATGTCTAAACCTCCTCCAATACCCCTGTTCTGGAAAATTATTTTCATTGGTATTGTTATATGTGGTTTAGCCTTCTACCATAGTGTCACTACTTGGGAAGAGTCAGATCCTAATTTACTTACAATTGATATTGAAGTTACACTTTCCCGAAATACAACCAGCCCAGAAGCTTGGGAAGTATTGAAATTTATTGAAATTCAACCAAGAGAAAATCTGACCTTGGTTCATCCATCCTGGAGAAATGTCACAGATAACTATCTCATGACCAATGACACACTTACAGATTTCCTCGGTCCTTTTCCTAAAACAATTGAGAACCATCAGTGGTCTCAAGGAGAATCAGCAAGTCTTTCTTGGAATCTTTCAGTGACTCCATTTAATTCTCAATCATTAAACCAGAGTAATATTTGGAACTATTGGGAACAATATTACATCACCTGTCTAAGTTGGAGTGCTAATGGTTCTAATTATTCAACGAATATTATCGAAGAATTTACTAATGTCACCTTATACCCTCTATGGGTGTGTCACGGAGAATATCTTTATTATAGGAGCATTGTTCATGGTTCTATAGAGTGGATTTACTTCACTCAATTACTCTTCCTTGATGATGAATTGAATTATATCTGCCTTGCTTTTTATTATTCACACTGGATAGGTTAAGTTAAGAATAAATTTTGATTATTTCACCGTATACAAAAAGAGATGAACCTACTAGAGGACAAAAAGTTACCTAACAATTATTCAAGTTTAAAAAGAAAAATTTGATTAACAAATGAGGTTCAAGTAATGCCCATTTCAGTTCCTAAAAAAGCCAATCTTAGCCAAATAGCCATTCCAGGTGACCTTCCTTCGATTATTGACCGACTGTTTAACGATTGGCGAGGACTTTATTCTTATTGCAAGACACGTCGATTAAGTATTCATGTCTTAGACGATGAACTATTGTCTAAAGAAATTTCTCACAACGATTTTCTCCTTCAACTACAATTTGACTTACTCCAGATAACCATCCAAACTTTTCCCAATCTCTCTAAAATAGCCAATATTTTTTCTAACAGATTGAATACTATATACAATGTATTAAAAGAAAACCTGGAAGAAGAAAAAGAATTTACTTAACCAAATTAAAATAAACTCGCCGTCCGTGTTTTCTTTTTATTGCTAGCCCCATTCCGACCAACTTATTCAAGTAAGAACTTTCAGTAGAGCGACTACGACCGGTTCTATCTGCAATTTCCCCAGCCCACGCTCTCCCAATTTGTAAAGCTTTCCAAGTTGTTGACAGATATGAAGGCAACTCTTGGCATATTTGATGGCGATGTTTCAGTTCATCAATTAGGGGTTTTCCAGAAACACCATGCCAAGATGGCCAGGATCTAACAATATCAACCGCTACTCTCACTGTAACCTCTTCTACATTGGGGAATTGATCTTTTATTCCTAAAATTAGTTCCTCAACGGAAAGAGGAGTACTACCTAATAATTCTGCTGCTGAAGGGCTTACATCAAAGCCTTCTTTTGCCAATGCTGTCGTTAGTATTTCAGCACTTGACTGCGTCATTTTTTGGCACCCCTCACCAGTTTTTCATTATTAGGTATCTTACTGATTTATCTAGCTTTTAGGATTGTCGACAAAAAATCATGAGAAACTTAAGCTAATAAAAGTGAATAATCTAAAAAAAATCATCCAACTTCAACCACTGCCTGTTTAGCTCGTCTGGCAGCACGTCGAGCCTCTCTTGCGGCTAATTGTGTCTCTATTTCATTCATATAAGACATTACTTCAGCAGTAGCTTGATTCTCATCTGGTTTCTCCCCAGCTGGTGTCAAGGGTTTTACTACACCTTCTTTTACCATTGACTCGACTTTTTGCCAACATTGTACTCGTCTTTCAGCTGCACCTAACTCTAATAGAAATTTAAAGTCTTCAGGTTTTTCACGGATTTTGCGAATCATCCTACGATGTCGTGAAGCGTGGTCTGAAACAAATGCTAAAGCTGAAAGAAATGCAATTGCACCTATAATACCAAATTGACCATGAATCACACCAAACCATGCAGCTAGTGATAAAGTGTTGTTTCCAGCAAAGAAGATTAACCAGACACTTATAAAAGCAGTTCGAAGGTGTGGGCCCAAAGCAGTGTCTTTTCCACGTTGCCAAGCAAAATAGAAATATAATCCACCAGCAAGAGGGAGTAAAAAGATCCCAAGAGAATCAAGAATATACGAGAAAAAGACAGCCCAAGCCTCTATAGCAATAGCACTTGGAATTATTAAAGCTAAAACGATTGAAAAGAATATAGCAAGATAAGTAAAAGAATATAAAATTGGAATGCCTATTGTCAGAGCTTTTAGTGTTTGTAGCTTCTTTTTAGATTCAAAATGGTGAGAGATATTATTTAACAAGAAATAGCTCGCAAGACCATATCCAAGATAGAGAAATATCATTCCAAACGTCTGAAAAGTTACTATTATGACATTTATGTATTCTAAATATTGTGGAAAACTATTACCATCTTCTTCAATGATGAGTACAAAATTACCATAAAAAATTGAAATAGATTGTAAAGTATTCCCCAACCCAACAATAGCATAGCCATAGCTAAAATATTTAAAAAATCGTATTGTATTTTCTTTCACACGAGATAACCATTCTTGAAATGTTCTTGCAATCGCAAAGAAGACAATAACAATAGATGAGTGATGAATTATTAAATAATTGGCTTTTATACCTAATACGGCAAGAAAAACTACTCTTTTCCCACCAGAAATTTCTGTAACATTAAGAAGGTAGTCATCTGAAATTGGAAAGACAGTTCTAACTCCACCCAATCCCTCATCAATGCCTAACACAAGTAATAGGATTAGACCTAATGAAAAAAGAATTGTTACTAATTGAGCAGCAATCGTAGCATATAAACTCATAAATATTAGTCTCTGATTCCGTTTATTTTCAGTTATCGATCTTGTACCGACTATGTCAACAAATTTGTAACAGAAAAAGACAACAATAATAGCTACCACTAATTGAAGTATTACTAAAAGAATTTGTAAAACAGGATTCCAATCAGTGATGACAGGAAATAAAACTGGGAAAAAAAAATCGATAAATCCGATTATAAGCAATATCCTGAGTAAAGAAAAAGAATCCAATGACTTCTTTTCCTTTCCCGCGTTTATCTTATTTCTAAACCAAGTTAAAACGCCCATTGATAAGAAAATCCAATATAAAGAAAGTAGTAGACCAGAAAGAGCAATAGGTAATAGTTCTAAAGAAGGGCTCATATAATACTCTCCTTCAATTTTTTATGTCAGAAAAAACTTTTCAACAAGTTTATTCCCCTCTTCATCAAACAAACCTATTTCTCCCATCCAAGTATCCAGTTTTTTACAAACTGATTCGTCTTTAGAAAATGCTTTAGTGAATTGCTTTAGTTTTCTGCGAATTTCTTCATCATATTTATTAGCGATTAGTATCACGCGGAATCGCTTACGATCTTCCACAAAGAGCTTCATTTTATCCATTTCAATTAACTCTGTATCCTGTTTAACTCTAGCGATTTCGCTCATCATTGAAGCAATTCCAGCTATAATACCTGTAAGACCCGCAGCAGTTAAACCCAATTCACCCTTAAGGCGACTACCTTCAAACACATATTGAAACAATGGAAGGCCTCCTCTACAAAGAATGAGTAGAGCCTCATAAGATAGAGGTTGATCTTTCTCAACTCTTCGTGGAGATTCAATAAACTGTAAGACTGATTCTACTAAACACTTATACATTTCAGAGAGAAAAGAGTCAGTTATTAATGAATTAAAAGGAACTAATGGACCGTATAATGGTATAAGATCACTTAATTGTTGTATCTTAGCAACGACTGGTATTTGAAGCATTGATTCGACTTTTGCTACTTGAACATGATTCCCTGCAACGCTAGGAAGGTAAGGATATCGATATACAATGACACCATTGATTTGAATTAATGGGTGAGTAGCAGATATATATTTCAAAAGCTGCTGACCTAAATTCAAGGATGTTTCGTGTTGGTCCATGATAAGAAATGAGAAAGAACTGGCTATAATTGCATTCACTGTGTAATCTCTTAGAACTCCGGGAAGAGTAAAAATTACAAAATCATACTTTTGCTCTTGCTTAATTTTCCGAACAAGTTTGTTTAATCGTCTAAGAGATTGACGAATAGATCTCTCATCAGTCTCTTCAGAAATTAATCGAATCTTACTAGGCTCTGTACTAGACAAAACATACTCAAAAGGAGGTTCTAGAGGATCTATTTCCATTTTTCCAGTTTTTTCAAGAAATTCGTCGAGTTCTATACTTCCTGCATAATAATCATTAGTAGAAAAAGCCGAATTTTGAATTTGTGAATTATTAAAAATAAGTGGAATAATCGCTTCATCAAAACCCAAATCAAGAAATAGGATTTTGAAACCTTGCTTTGCCAGAGTGATTGCCATACTAGTAGCTAAAATAGCAGTTTCCTTCGGAGAAGCAACACCAATAAGGGATATAACTTGGGGCTCTAATTCAGTTATTGGAGTTTCATCTTTTAATTGGACAGTCATTTACTGTCCTCCAGTTTCATTGATTAGACGTTCTGTTAATCCAGCAATTCCTTTACAAAAAGGATGATCCGGATAATCTAAAACTAAGATTCTATCCGATTGTGCACGGGAGACATCACAGAGACAAGGTAAAATACTGTAAATAGATGTGCTAGTGTCTTCAGAAAATTGTCTAATGTTATAAATTAGATCTTCATATTCAGTATTTGCTTCCGGAACAGTTGCTGCACCACTTTGCCAACTTTTTTGTAATGCACGATTCAATATCAGACCTTTTGCTTTGTCTTTGGCATAATTCTGAAGCATAGCCATGACCATTCTTTTAGTCCCTTCAAGATCACTCAAAGTTGGTTTTAATATCAACCCAATTACATCAGAAATCATGACTGCATTTGCAACATCCATACGTAATCCAGGACCTGTATCAATGATAATAAAATCAATTTTGAAATCATCCTCTAAAATTTCTTGGGCTTCCATAGTTCGATCGAATGCCTCTTGAAGGTCTTCTCTTCTTAGTTGATTGATCTTTTCAATTGAATTTGGCTCAGGATCTGCTAATCCCACCATAAGTGGCTCCGGAAGGGAATCATGTTTGTACTGGATTAGTACATCTTCAACTCCCCGAGAACCATAAATGGCATCGTTCAAATATCGACCATTTTCTTTGAAAATTGTAAACAAGGATGGACCCAAAAAATCAAAGTCCATAAGACACACTTTTTTGCCCATTTTTGCAAGTTGCACCGCGACATTGAGACTGATCAATGATTTTCCTGTTCCACCCTTATAGGAATGAAAAGTACATGTTGCTGGCAATTTAATCACCCCGAGCAAATCAAACATTTCATTTTGAAATAAAATTAGTAAAAAATGAACGAGAGCTCAATACTGTACGATCCTTTTAACTTTGAGAGTTTCAAAAAATATTATCATCAAATCATAAAAAAAAAAGAAAAAAGGGAGAAGGTTAATTTCTCCAAAATTTAATCTTTATTTACTCATCTTCGTTTTCTTATGAGCACAGGGAGCAAGATTGCGGGAAAAAGGACGATAAATTCAAATCCAGGGGCTCCACCACCTGCACTTCCCTCTGGTTTTGATGCAGAATAGAGTGTTGTATGATCGATTCGTCCCCAAACGACCTCATTAATGGTATCGACACCAGTCTCATCCATCTGCTTCCATGTGTCATCGATTATATCATAGTAATACATACGTAAATTCTCAGGATCACTAACACCTAGATCAGAATATGTCACATTAACCTCTATATACTGCAAAGCAGAGGGATTACCCAAATCCACACTAACAACAGCATATGGAGTAATTTTTCCCTTCGCAGCATCTTTAGCTGATTCAGGAATATCATTCGGAGACATTATGCTAATCATGATTGACGTATTACCTTCACATTGAACTGTAACCTTTGCTGTGAAGTCATCTGTTGTAATATCATAGGTGTGTTCCTCATTGTCATCTATGAAATCGAATATTGGTTCAGCTTCCGGTGTGGAACCTAAAGTAAATCCAGTGGGAGTACCAGTCATGCTAACCATTCCAGAGTATCCTGCGATCATAGTGACGCCTTCTGAACTAAGAGCAAAATCGTAACGAGAACTACAATAGACTAACCACCCAGAGGAATCGATATATCCCATAAATGACCATGCAACGGTCCCTAAACCTGGATAGCTAAAAATATCAGAACCAGAAGCATAATACCCGCTGGATGCTGAGCCTGATACATCAATCCCATACGCAGCAAGAGTGGAAACAGTAGTTGGATCTACGTCCCAAATGATTGGTACCATAACAAATGCGCCATAACCACCATAACCAGTACCATATCCCATACTACCTTTTGTAACAGAATAACTTGTGGAATCACTATATGGTAATGACATAGAACCAGCATAGCCATCCGATGAGTAGTATGTCATATAACTTGTGCCAGAAAAAGTCTCTGTGACGGTCCAAGTAGCCCCACCATCCGCTACAGAGACAGTCAGGGTGCCTGTATATTGTGTATTCAGTAAGGCCCATTCACCTTCATAGGTTGACTCTATTGAACCGGACCAAGTTACATCGTATGTTGCAGATTGACCATCCCCAATTGTTGATGGGGTTTGAATTTTACCATTAACGGGGATGGTCATTTCTGCACTTAATATAGTTAAAACAAGCAGCGAAATAACAAAAAGAATTTCAAAAATTCCTATTTTACCTCTTTTCAAGATAATCTCCACCTTTTTCAGGCTTTTTAGACGAAATAACATAACGAGATTGGTTACGGAAAAATCCTACTTTTTATTTTTTTCATTCCATTTTGGAATTGACGTGAGAAAATTCATTTCTCCTTAAGTTAAATATTCCTTATATGATTAAATATTGTCTATAAACTAACTATTGTTACTTTAAAATGAGAAGTTCCTTCTAAAAAACCTGTACCCATAAGAAGGTCTTTAAAAATGGAAAAAAAAATATCAAAGGGATCTTTAGCATCAATAATTAAGTGGGGTAAACTTAATCATTTCTACCCAGTTCCTGACCAATTAATTCCCCTCATAGAAGAATTTTTAGGTCCAATTGACAGTAATATCGAACAACTTAGCAACTTAGAAGAAATTACACTTTCAATCCCTAGTCCACAACTAAAATCCGAAATAGTTAATGAAGTTAAACAAATTGTCGGTAACTCTAATGTATCTACAGATGATTATGATCGTGTCTGGTGTTCTGTGGGTTATTCCTATTATGATGTAATAAGGTTAAGGTTAGGAGAATTTGAGACTTTTCCAGATATTGTGGTTTATCCAAAGGATCACGATGAAGTCCAGGCAATCGTAAATCTTGCAAATACCAATAAAATACCAGTAATTCCAATTGGAGCCCGAACAGGTGTTACACAAGCATCAGAGTCTGTTGGTTCTGGAATTGCGCTGGATCTAACGAAAAACATGAAACAAATTTTGGCTCTTGATGAAACCTCTCTAACAATCCGGTGCCAAGCAGGAATCATGTTACCTGAATTAGAGAACTACCTGAATGAACATGGATTTATGTTAGGACATTTTCCTCAATCCTTTGAATATACGAGCCTTGGAGGGTCTATCGCAACGCGAGGGGCGGGTCAACAAAGTACCAAGTACGGAAAAATTGAAGATATGGTTCTTGGTTTACGACTTGCAACTCCTGCTGGTGAAAAACATACCGTGGAATTTCCAGCAAGTGCTATGGGTCCTGATCTGGTAAGAGTCATTGCTGGATCCGAAGGTACTCTTGGTATAATTACAGATGTGTTATTAACGATTCATCAATATTTACCACAAACTAGAGATTTTTCTTCCTTCCTTTTCAAAAACTTCACTGATGGGATAAGTGCAATTCGAGAGATTATGCAATACGGAGTAGTTCCTGCAACAGTCCGGTTATCAGATCCAGAAGAAACTCAACTTCTTACCAAATTGGGCACCACGGGTCATAGGAAACGATCGAAATTATCTGAAATTAAAGAAAAACTAGGAATGAAGTATTTGAGGTGGAAAGGCTATTTTGAAACTCCATGCTTACTAATTCTTGAATATGAAGGTGAGAAAGAAATTGTCCGTTTGACAAGGTCCAAGAGTCATGAAATTTGTAAAAAATGGAAGGGTTTCTCTATGGGAAGGCGACCTGGGAAAGAATGGTGGTCCAGTCGGTATGAACTTCCTTATCTACGTGATGATTTAATGGATCTTGGTATTTTAGTCGATACTCTTGAGACAGCCACTTCATGGAGCCGTGCAGAAGAGATCCATGAAGCAGTGACTCAAGTCCTGAGAAAACATTGTGGCATTGTTATGGCTCATATATCCCATGTATACCGAGGAGGAGGAGCAATTTACTTTACTTACCTAGCAAAACGATCGGAAAATCCTGTCCAACAAATTCTGGATATTCAGCAGGATGTTCTTACAACTCTTAATGAAGAAAAAGCAGCGCTTAGTCATCACCATGGGATTGGTCGTGCCTTTAAGAAGTGGTTCATGAATTATTCAGAAGCGGAAGTAATTATTGGTCTAAAGAAGCTCTGGGATCCAAATAATATTATGAACCCTGGAAACTTAATCGAGTATTAATTTGGATCTACTTAGTTAGAAAAATTTACTTAGATCTTTTAGACGTTTTATTTTGGAAATTCGTTCATTTGCTTTGCTGATAAAAGTCGAGTTAAGTTCGATGCCTACATAATGTCTGTTGTACTCTTTACAGACAATCCCAGTAGTACCAGAACCAAAAAATGGATCTAACACAGTATCTCCAACATCTGTAGTATTTAAAATTAATATTTCAAGCAATTTTTTAGGTTTAGGATAAGGAAACCATTCACGAATTACCTTAAACTCACGGCTGTCTACTGGTAACCGTAAAAAATCACTAGGTATCATTTTTTTCCATTTGCGTTTCTCAGGGTCTTTAGCATACCCAAGTATAACTTCGGTATTGAGAAAACAAGAATTTTTTCTTTTAAGAGACATTGAATTAGGTTTCCACCACGTTATAAATTCATATGGGGTCGGCAGTTCTTTTTTTTCAATATGAGACCATAAATAACGGGCATTATTTGCAGAAACAAACATCGTTCCTGAATCTTTTAGTAAATCAAAACAGATTGGAAACCAAGAAGATATTGCTAAGGGTTTATGGTCATATCCAAGGTCTTTGATTCTCTTTGATAGATTTGAGTGGAATTGCTGTTGGATGTCATAAGGTGGATCAATATAAATTACCTGGAAGGATTTCTTTGGTAAAGTTGGAAGAATGTCAACACAATTTCCTTCAATAATAGTGTCTAGCTCCATCTTAAACATCCAGAACTATTATAGACCTAATTTTAGTCTTATATCATCAAGAATATCAGGTACTTTCACCTTAGCTACTCGATATTTGTTCCTACCAGCGGAATGAATAATTCCATCAGTTTCCATTTCATTTGCTCTCCACCCTAAATTATTCTTTTCAACACCAAGATTTGAGCTAAGTTCATCAATAGATGCATGATCTGTTTTTGTTAATTCTAGACCATGTGCGAAATACCTTCCAACAAGATATAATCCAATCTTTTGTACAGCAGATAGTTTTGTTAAAAGGACTTTAAATACAATTTCTCCTGATTTTGAATCTATTCCAATTATATCTTTTGCTTTATTTACAGAATCTCTTAGGATTCTTTGTTTATCTACGAGTAATTCCTTCAAAATGTCCTTATCTGTTTCACTCAAATTAAAATGCTCCGATTTTTTATCTTACAAATTATTAATCAATTCTTTGGAGATTTTATTGAAGATATTACAACTATTGGTTAGTTCCTAGACTAATTTTCGTTGATATTAATTTAAAATTTTAGTTTAAAGGATTAATTATTGATTTTGAATATTCTTCCTAATTAAAAACAATATTTCATTGATGAAAAACGTTTCAAATTACATTTCGTTGGATATGACGAATGTATTCTAAAACTTCATTTTTTGATTCTTTCATAGATTCAGCAAAGATATCTTTTTCCATACTACTTACTCTCGAAACACAGGCTATAAGGTCGTAGTATTTCGTCTTCATGAATTCGATTCGTAAAATCGAAATAAAGGTCGTCAAACTTGCCTTTTACGACACTCACAACTTAATAAACGGAATTTATGTTATTGTTATAAGCAATCGGTGTGTAAGGTTCATTAAGTGTAAAAAGAGTAAATATTTTTGTGGTATGGCTAAAAAATATATCCTTTTTTACATGCTATTCTGAATCTACTTGCTTGAGAAGATGCATTTGCGCTTCGTGTAGATATGAAGCCATTTCCTGTAACTGTGCTTGTTCATAAGCCTTGGGAGAAACAAACATTAATTGTTTAAGCTTTTCAGCTTCTTCTTTTAATTGTGTTAACTGAGTACGAGCTTTTTTAGCTAACGGAACGAATCCTCGTTCCTCAGCAAGAAGCTCAGCTGAATTAAATTGACTAATTGCTCCTGAAAGATCAAATTTTGCTCGTCTGAGAAATCCCTGAACGATCAAGGTCTCAATATATGGACCATGAAGACGTTTTTGTTTACAAAGTGTCTCCAATTCTATTAATAATGTCTCTATTAGCTTTTTATAATCAGATTGTCGTAGTAGGAGGTACATTTGGAGGTAAATTTGTATAAGGAGTTGCATACTCTCAACTTGAGATTCAAAAAGGGGAATTTGCTTTGCTATTTCTGACGCTTTCAGTGTGGCGTTAAGAGCTGAAGCTAAATCTACATTTTTTAATTTTATTAGACCAGTAGCTAAGTTAAAATATACAGAGGCATTTGATATCTCAGATTCTTCACACAACTTAGCTAATTCATTTAATTGTTTCGTTGCTTCTTCATTCATGTTGAGTAATAAGAGGTTTCGAATTAAATAGTATCGAGAATGTGCCTCCTCCCGAGGATTCCCAACTTTGTGGTATAAATTTAGACTTTCCTTATGCATGTCTATAGCTCGTTTAAATTGCCCTCGTTTCGAAAAGATTAATGCTAAATTATGCATATCTGTTGCAATTTCTTGTGGATTACCAAAATTTTGGCTTATCCCTAAACAACGTTGATAATACTCTTCTGCCTGATCAAGCTCTCCACGTTGTCTATATATCTCTCCTAAATTGTTTAACGAGATCGAAATGTCGTATAGATCACCATTTTTTTCTCTGAGTTTTAAGCTCTGTTTATAAAGAGCTTTAGCTTTGTCTAGTTTTCCATTCTCTTCAGCAACTATTCCTAAACCATTCAATGAATCTGCAACAATTTTATTGTTATTAATCCTCTCACCTAGCTTTTGACTCTGCTGATAAAACTCTCTCGCTTTACGAAGGTCGTTACGTTCAAGACTAATTGCGCCAAGGTTATTTAATGCATCACATTGACCATTTTTAGAATATTCAGATGCTAAATGTAAAGCTTCAAGGGCTCGAGACTCTGATTCTGTTAATTTGCCGATTCTCCAAAGACACTGGCTTTGTTCATTTAAATACGCAACACGAATCTCTACTTGACCATCTTCGAGGTTTTCCAAATGACTTTCAAGTAATCCAAGGGCTTTTTGAAATTGTCCTAATTTCCTTAAGGAGATTACATTCTCGATTAAGCCCTCAGAAGACATTAAAGAACCAACTTAAGGAAGGAAAGCTAAACAAATTTAAATTCACATTGTATTATAATGAAGATGACTTGTTTTAATAATTATTTAATTAAATTTGAACTTTAGTTTCAAGATTTTTTTTAGTTTTAAACAAAACTTGTTAGAAAAGAAATACTGCTGCTGCTAACACTGTTGACCACTTATTACGAACACCACAAGTCTCTCGGGTAATAGCTTGAGTTGTAACAAGATTTTTTGGTAATAAATATACATCTCGTATTTCATCATACTCTAATTCATCTTTAGGTATACGAAGACCCATGGTGGAAGCAAGCATTGATACAGCAAGGTCTTCAGTGTAATCTGAAGTTTCTTTTTCAGTTTGGCCAAACGAGTGGTGCTCAGAAATATAACCATATAATTTAAAGTCTGCTGGTTGGGCAATTGCGATAGAAGCGGTAATGAGACGACCATATTCATTTGTTGCATTTTTAGAAAGAACGGTATAGACTATTTGACCCGGTTCAATGTGTTTCAAACCTTCCTCTTGAGTTATTACCTTACAGTCCGGGGGAAGAATGCTTGATACAGTAACAAGATTACAGATCTGAATTCCCGCATCTCGTAATGCAAGCTCAAAAGACTGGAGATTCTCTTTATGAACTCCAACCCCACGTGTTAAGAATATGTGTCGTGGAATAAGTTTCATGATTCCAGTGCAATTGTTATTTATTTTAATTGTTTTTCTTTAGGAGAAGTTAGAG
>JAEOTI010000319.1 GCA_016839955.1 Candidatus Hodarchaeota archaeon
AATTTTGATTCAGGTTGCCCGTTGGACTGGTATTTCCCAAGCCAATCACGGCAATCCCCAAGGATAAAAATAACCTTGGAATTACTTAATTCGGTGGAAATCATACTTGAAAATTCTAAAAGGGAATTTTCATAGTCACTATGATTTCCATGACGTTTTCGATCTCTATTATCAGTCCAAATTTTTTGTCGTAAAACCTGGGCTTCTTTAAGTGATGATTGATAGAGAGCCTGACTAATTTCCACTGTGATATTATCAAATTCAAAAATTCTTAAACGTGGAAATACTCGTTGTGCATAAAATGCTAAGACAAAAAACCACTCTGCTACTGGTGCAGCGACAGAAGTTGACACATCATTCAGAAAAATGAAATCAGGCTTATTCATTCGTTTTCGTTTCCGAAAAAGTTGAAAACACCACCCTCCATGTTGAATATTTGCACGGAAAGTCCTTCTAAAATCAATTATGCCAAGGTTCTTGTGTTTTTTTCTTCTTAATCGTTCTTTAGTAGCTAATTTCTTTCCAATTCGTCGAATTTCTTTCTCAAGTTCGTTCCATTGATCAGTTGGTTCTGAAAAAGGTAAATCAAGTATATCAGTCACTTTTGGTAAGAATTGGTAGTCTAATGGATGGTTCAGAATTTTTTCCTTTGAAGCTTGAATGATTTGATCAAGATATCTTCGAGTAGTCGGAGAATTGAGAACACTGGTTGATGTTAAATTATTTATAGCATGAATAAAGTCAATTCGTAGTTCATGAATTGTATTACGGGTCATTTGTAATAGATCTGATCGATCGATAATGGTTTGGAGGAATAATCGAATAGTAACTTGATTATTTCCTCCTAGAAATGACCTTCCAAGACCCCGATTACCTTCGGTTAAGTGAAAAAGGAATTCGTTTCTTTCGTCTAAGGATAATTGCGTTACTATTTCTTGGAAATCGCTAGCTATATTTACGGTTGATTTTTTAGAAATTAGATGATCGGTTTGTTTGTCTATAGAAATTTTATTCGAGTCTAAAGGGAAATGTGTAAAAAACGTATCAAAACAAAGGTCAAAAATTTGAACGTCATGGAACCGTTTTATAAGGGTAGAAATTAAGGCTGAACGTAATTTAATACGGTTTTTAAATCCTATATAATTTACAACTTTCTCAGCATCAATTGATTCCGCTGTAGATACCTGAACATTATTCTTACGCAAAAATTGAACGAATTCAGAGATTATTGAAATTAAAGCTCACCTTTTCGCAGTTGTGAATTTAATTCCTTTATGTCCTAGTCCATTCTTTGTTTAGCATCAATTTGGCCTTTTCAAGGTCCTCTCGATATTTTATTACTACATTGAGAGTTGTTTCATATTCAGTATTGGAAGTTTTCTCTATTCGCCTTAAAAGTGTCTGACACCACTCAACCGTTTCAGCAATACTTGGAACTTTACGTAAACCTGTTTCTGGTTTATGTAACTCATGAACAATGTTAACAACATCATTAATGAGCCGTTCATCAGCTGATGGGCAATGTAATTGAACAATTTTTTTTTCCCGTTCTATTGAAGGAAAATCAAGATATAAAAATAGACAGCGTCGTCGTAAAGCTTCTGATAATTCTCTAGTAGCATTACTTGTTAAGAAAACTAAAAGATCGTCTCTTTTTGCTTGAAAAGTCCCAAGCTCTGGAATTGTGATTTGTTTCTCACCAAGCGCTTCCAATAAAAAAGCTTCAAACTCTTCGTCTGACCGGTCTATTTCATCAATTAGTAAAACTACCGGTTTTTGAGAACTAATAAATGCCTGCATAAGCGGTCTTGGGATAAAGTAGTCCGTAGAGAAGACGTCCTCTACGATAGATTGATCTGATCTTTGATGAGAAGCTAATTGAATTCGAATTAGCTGTTTGTGATAATTCCATTCTCCAATAATTTCTGCTGAAGAAATTCCTTCAAAGCACTGTATGCGGATAAGCTCCCTTTTTGTTGCTTCTGCAACACTGATTGCCAGACTAGTTTTTCCTGTCCCTGATGGACCTTCAATAAGGATTGGTTTTTGAAGAAATTGAGCTAATTCCAAAACTTGATCAATTTCAGGACTTGAGATATAATTTGAAAGGGTTACCAACAACATCATCTATTATAGTCAAGAGTAAGTCAAATGATATCAAATCATTCATTAACAAAACATTTACCCACCTGTCCGTTTTAAGGGTTTAAAAACCAGAAGGGCTTTGACAATAATGTGATTCATTAAATGTTGGTGCAGCAAGCCTATTTATATGAATTAGCTCCAAATAATACCCAACAGACCTTGCTGGTCAAACATGCGGGGACAGCTCGGTTTGCCTACAACTGGGGACTAACAGACCGCCTTATCCGCTACCAGACTAATGCTGGGGACGCCCGCTACACCAATGCAATTGCTCAACACCGTGTATTGAACCAACTGAAAAAAGTGGAGTTTCCGTGGATGTACGAAGTCTCGAAATGTGCGCCACAGGAGGCTTTGCGGGACTTAGACAGAGCGTTTCAGAATTTTGTCAAAGGACAACAAGATGGGAGAAAAATAGGGTTTCCTAAGTTCAAAAAGAAAGGTAAATGTCGGGATTCCTTTCGTTTATATGGTTCAATTCGCTTAATTCCCAAGATGAAGAAGATTCAACTACCTCGACTTGGAAGACTTCATTTGAAAGAAGTCCCACGAGTGAAAGGACGAATACTATCCGCTACTGTCAGTCGGGAAGCAGATCGCTGGTTCGTCAGTCTGACAGTGGAACGAGCTCATCCTGATCCAAAACCACCTAAAGGCCAACCAATTGGCGTGGATTTAGGACTTAGAACGTTAGCGACTTACTCGGATGGTAAAAAATTTCCAAATCCTAAACCATTACAAATTAAACTGCGAAAACTGCAACAGTTATCTCGGGCGATCTCGCAGAAACAGACAGGTTCCAATAATCGGCGAAAAGCCGTCCAGCGATTAGCTAAACTCCATTGGCGGATTAAAAACCTTCGACGAGATACCTTGCATAAAATGACGACTTCTCTGGCTAAAAACCACAGTCAGATCGTTATCGAGGATTTGCACGTTAAAGGGCTCCAAAAGAATAGGAACCTCGCCCGGGCGATCGCTGATGTCGGGTGGGGCGAATTCCGTCAACAGTTAGAGTATAAGACCCAATTGTATGGTTCCAAATTGATTATTGCCCCTCGCTTTTATCCGTCGTCTAAGAAATGTTCAAATATTCAATGTAATCATGTAAAAAGTGAATTCAGCCTTTCTGCCCAAGTTTATGAGTGTGAAAACTGCGGATTAAAGGTCAACCGTGATCTTAATGCTGCCTGTAATCTTGTGCAAATAGTTTACAATCCTTCTGTCGCCAGGAGTTCCTTGGAGACATTAAACGCTTGCGGAGAGGTGGTCAGACCTTCGTTTGAAGGCAACCTCAAGGAGACAGGAAATTTGCAACGAGTGGTTAGATATAGGTGAGTATATTTGACCACAATGTATAAGTCAAATAGAACGGTCACTCATTCTCCTCCTAAGAAATCAATTCGAATTGTAAAATTCTTAATGTGTTACTTTATTATGATTGAGGAGTTTCAACAATTTGCCACACTTTTTCGACCAGTTCCGATGTAGTACATTTTCCGTCTTTATATTGAGTTAGAAGCTGCAAGAAATCACGTTCTAGGAATCGTGCTTCAGATCCTAAGATTAAATCAACTGATGTTTCAAATCGGTCAAAAACTTCAGGTTGCCCATCCCAGGTCTTTATTTGATCACCAAAAAGTTTGTGAAAAGTTTTTCCTAATATTGTAACCATATCTTGATGGTGTTTCAGGTGTTCGAATTCTTTCTGATCCTTATATTCTCCTGAGGCTCCATGAACCGCTGTTCCCAGTACTGTAATGACTTTTTCGCCATGATGAAAATGAAGGCGAATCTCCCCAAGGCTTAAATCAGTCATCGTGAAATCACTTCGAATAGCACTACCGAAAGCAGCAGCAGCAGCGAGAAATCCTGAGAAAACAGGCGGATCCACTTCTAGTCTGAGATCGGTCTGAAAAAAGTAAAGGGGTAACCCATCAATATTTGTTACCACGACTAGATGTATAGACAATTCCTTATGGAACTCCTGAAGATTTTTTGAAATGAATCTTACTGTTTATTAAGTGAAGGATGGTTTTTTATCACTTGGTTGTATTTTCATCTTGCAAACTTGCTTTTATTTTTGAAGTATTTACATAATGGTATTTGAAGTTATGATTTCCTTACAGTATTAGAATATGAATATTTATTGAATTGGATTATATGTTTAAAGAGATGGGTGTGGTTCAATTTGAAAATAATTTCATTACGTACAAACAATAGAACAGAATTTCTGAACATTACAAAAAAAATCCGAAAAATAGTAAAAGAAACACAGATACAATCGGGCATTTGCCAAGTTTATGTCCCTCATACAACAGCTGGTGTGACCGTCAACGAGTCTGCAGATTCAGCCGTACAAAATGACATCTTGAATGTATTAGAACAGCTTGTTCCCCTTTCAAGTAAAGATTATAAGCATGCTGAAGGTAATTCTGACGCCCATATTAAGACTCTGTTAACCGGAAGTAGCGTGACCGTTCCAATTAAGAATAATGATTTAACATTGGGAACCTGGCAAGCTATTTTCTTCACTGAGTATGATGGCCCTCGGGACCGTCGAGTGCTCGTTACTATTGTTGCTGCAAATAGCTAGTTTGGTATTGCTTCAATAAAATCCTTTAGTAGTTTCTTTGGATTCTTAGTTTTCTCTAATACAGTTGATACAACAACTATATCGCTTCCAGCCGCAAACAAAGATTGAACTTGTTCTTTGGTGGTAATTCCTCCTCCAGTTATCAGCTTAATTCCATTTCCGTTTTCAAGAATGAACTTTTTAGTCTCTTGGACCAATTCTAATCTACCTGCAACGGTCGACGAAATTGCTCCACTTCCTGCTTCTAAATAAATACCCCACCATTTATCGAGCTTGCCTGAGGACTTTAATAAATCAAGAACTTCTTTATCCGAAAGAGTTCTTGCACGTATTTTTCGTCCCGCAGAAGAGCGGGGTCCAAGAACCATATAACCAAATGGTCTTCGTTCAGGGAACGATTTTCGGCGCAACCAAGCCCACAATTGTTTGGCTCGCAAATAATTTAATCCCACTTGAACGTAAAAATCTATAATTCGTCGATTGT
>JAEOTI010000058.1 GCA_016839955.1 Candidatus Hodarchaeota archaeon
AATGCTTTAAAAGAAGGTTATATTAAAGAACCAAATGAACTTAACACATCTATCAAAAAGTCGGAGATTTTAGCAAAAGTGATAGGGTTTGGCAAGAGGAAGTATGAGAGATATGCAAAGGCTTTAAAAGAGCGACAATAATTTATGTGATATAAATTTCTATTTGTTTTATTTTTAATGAGGATATATTCGCTATTTATGAAATATAGTGATCATTTCTTTAATAGATAAAAATACTCAAAAAAAGAAAGAAAATAAAAATCATTTATTTAAAAAAATATATTTTATATTATGTTAAGGGAATTCCCCGATTAGAAGCATCGGTGAATTACCTGAGGACCCATCTCTTTATATTCGCGACGTGTTACCCACATACGATGGAATGTCTTCAGAGAACTTAAGATTGACCCACCAATCCATACAGAGTACATACGTTCTGGAGGAGCAATGATTTTAACATCAACGGATTCAGGAATCTGTTCTTTTATCTCCTTAGTCAAGCGCTCTTTAATTCCGGGGAACATAGTAGAACCACCAGAAAGAACGATGTTACTATAAAGGTCTCGGCGTAAATCAACATCACACTCTGAAATAGCTCCAACAATAACGTCATCTAAAGGTTCTAATTCTTTTCCTATTACAGATGGGTTAAAGAAGCATTCAGGTGCTAAAAATCGTTCAACACCGACATTGATTGTTTCACCATCAGGGAGCATATAACTTTTCTCCATTCCAGCGACCTTCTTGCTCAACATCATTTCTTTTTCAGGATCTATAGCGCAGTAACACAGTTTCTCCTTAATATCTCTCACAATCTCTTTTTCAGCAGAGGTTGTGAATGAATAGCCTTTTTGTCGGAGTAATCTTTGTAAGTATGTAGTTATGTCTCTACCAGCTAGATCTATTCTCTGGATCGCGTGGCTTAATGCGAAACCTTCAAAGATTGGTACAACGTGAGAAACACCATCTCCAATATCTATTACACATCCAGTTGTACGACCAGAGGCGTATAAGGATAGTACGGCTTGCATTGCTACATAAAGTGCGGGAACATTAAAAGTCTCGAACATTATTTCAGCCATTTTTTCCCGATTAGGTCTTGGGTTTAATGGAGCTTCAGTTAATAGAACGGGATGTTCACTTGGGTCGATTCTCAAATCGGTGTAGAAGGTATAGTGCCAGATTTTTTCCATTGCAGTCCAATCTTCAATGATACCATGTTCCACAGGGAACATTAGTTTCAAGACACCTTTGAGTTGCATTGCTTCTTCACCGATGTAATATTCTCGAGTATAATGTTCGACATCTGTCATTATGGACTCATATTTTGGATATCCAATGAGAGTTGGGAACACAGATCGAGGTTGATCTTCACCAGCGAAACCGTTTTTAGAGATACCAGTACCATTATCAACAACCAAGGCTTTGGCATTTAAAAAAGATTCTTCTTCTGCCATTTTTCGTTTTCAGCTCTTATTTTTATTTATTATTTGTTTGAGTTAATTTATTGTAAAAATTCGTGTTTTAATACCAAACGGAATTTTTATTATTTAACATTAACTCGTTTTTGTTATTACAATCTTGGTGATAACAAACTAAGACTAAAATTATAATCGGGTCGACATTTAAAAATGTTGAGAAAACAAAAAATTTTTTAGAGTTCGTAACGGATAACAGAAAAATTACAATTGTATACACAATTGATTTTGTTTTGAACCAACAATAATGAAGTATTGGATGTTAAATAGTATTTTTATTTAAAAAGCCAAAAATTAATTTATGAGTAATTATTCTCATATTCAGTGATGACTGAGACAGATATTAAGGTCGTTCAGAAGAAACTTAGCGTTTTAGAGAAAGAAAATAAAGTACTCAAGCAAGAAATTGAATCTTACAAGCAATATGTTGAAAACTTAAAAACAAAACCTCTTATCATTGGTTCTGTAGAGAGAATTTTGAAAGACGGGAGAATTGTTGTTTCACATGCTCCTGGCAATAGAGTACTACTTCCTGCTAGTTCATTATTATCCCCAGTTGCGGGGGACTCTGTGACATTACATGGACAGACATTTCAAATAATTGAAATTCTTTCACGGAAGATCAGGGGGCGAGTAGCTTCAATGGAATTGATAGAGATGCCAACTGAGACTTTTGAAGATATTGGGGGTTTAGATGACCAAATCCAAGCCATACGAGAAGTAATTGAATTACCAATGTTACATCCGGATCTTTTTGAGAAGATTGGTATTGAACCTCCATCTGGAGCTCTTCTGTCGGGACCTCCTGGGACAGGTAAAACACTATTAGCAAAAGCTATTGCAAACTCTACTCATGCTAGATTTATTCATCTTGTCGGATCTGATTTAGTTCAAAAGTTTATTGGAGAGGGTTCTCGGATGGTTAGAGAAGTTTTTGTTTTAGCAAAAGAGAACATTCCAGCGATCATATTTATTGATGAAATCGATGCTATAGCTGTTAAACGAACGGATGATGTTTATAAAGGAGATAGAGAAGTACAGCGAACTTTTATGCAATTATTGAGTGAATTAGATGGTTTTGCGAATACTGAAGGGATAATGTTTTTAGCAGCGACAAATCGAGAAGATGTACTAGATCCAGCGATATTGAGACCCGGTCGTTTTGATCGAATAATCAGATTCGGTTTACCCAATGAAGATGCGAGATTAATGATACTTCAGATTCATACAAGAAAGATGAATTTAAAAGAGGTTGACTTAAAAATCATTTCGAAAAAGACTGACGGCTTTAGTGGAGCTCAATTAAAGGCATTGTGTACAGAAGCAGGAATGCGTGGTCTTAGGGAAGGAATGACGGAAGTGACACAAGATTTATTTGAGAAAGCTATTATAGAATTCTTAGACAAAGAGCATGCTGTAAAAGAGTATATTTACACTTAATTACAGAGTAATTTGATTTCAATTTTCTAAGACTCATACTTTTTTTAATGATGTAAATCAATTTACCCATAATACAGACTAATCATCACGAAATTTAGTTATGGATCCAACTTACATTAAGAATAACCTTGATCAGTTAGGAGTAAGAGAAGCAAGAAAACTTCTAAGTGAATGGATTATTAGCTCCACTGATCAAACTTCAAGAGAGGATGCTCTAAATCTATTTGTTATTATTGATAATCAGAAAAATTTTAATTTTTTTGAACAACTATTTCTCTCAGATGAGAATCATAAGATTCGAATTACATCAGGAAAGGTCTTAACAGCAAACTATTCTAACCATGATAGGTTAGTTCCTTTACTAACTCATACTCTTAGAAAGGAATGTAATGTTGATCTAAAGTTCCTTGCTATTGAATCATTATTTATTATTGATACAAAGAGAACAAGGAGAATTATTTTCAAGTTTTTGGAGAATTTCTTCAAATTAGATAAGAACCAAATAACCCAACAGATCCTACAAGATCTTCAAGAAAGAGATAAAGATTTAACCCGAGAGATCTTAGAAAT
>JAEOTI010000320.1 GCA_016839955.1 Candidatus Hodarchaeota archaeon
AATTAAAAATCTCAATCTTGCAATTGATATGGGATATTTCCTGTCAGTGGACGGTTTACGTAATATCTGGCCAGAACTTTTCATTTATACTAATCACCACGATCGTGAAGAGTGGAAAGAACTTCTTGTACGACTTGAAAAAATACATTCACTATCAAGGAGGTAAATTAGTAATGTATAAACTTCCAAAAGCAAGGTATCAACATGTGAAATCAATTTTTAGTGATGAAAGATATAGGTTTTTTCAGATACGTGTTCATGCAATCGCAAGTGAAACCGTTAAAGGAGAGATTTGGGTTGATAATATCTCAAATCCCCAATCAGTTTGTGTTTGGGACTCCAAATACAAATTTTACCTTGGTGGTAATGTTAGTGACGATATCTATAAATCTCTAAATTATTTATTGATAAATGAAATAGCTCCTGAAGCGAAGAGGAAAAATCTTGAACATTTTTTTCTTTTTTATCCTCGAGATTCTAATTGGGACATTTATTTACGAAACAACAAAATTATTCGAAATCTTAGAGAAAATAAACGAAGCTATTACCTCTTTCGGGATTCTAATATTACTTGGAAAGAGAGAATTCCTAAAGGCTACTCTGTTAGACGAATTACTAAGGATCTATTAGAAAATACAGATTTAGAAGGAATTCACTTTGTGATTGAGGAGATTGAATCCATGAATAAGTCCATTGATTATTTCCTTAACAATGGATTTGGATTTTGCGTTATTGATGAAAAAAATGGCAAAATAGTTACCTGGTGCACTTCAGAATATATGGTGAATTCAATGTGTGAATTTGGAATCGAAACATTTGAAACATATCAAAAGAAAGGATTTGGAACATTAACAGCTGCTGCAGCTGTTGAATACGGAATATCCCAGAATTTTACCAGACTGGGATGGGATGCATGGGCGAATAATATAGGCTCTAAAAAAATTGCAGAGAAAATTGGTTTTGAAAAAACCGATGAATATTCAATTTATTTTGGTAAATATGAGGATTAACTCCTTTAAATCAATGAAAGATTTTCAGCAAGAATTGTAGAAATCCTATCTGTGTTTTGATGGTGCCAAAGAGCTTTTTTTGCGTAGTAATCTAAGTTAGATAAGCTTCCTCGAATGGGATCATTAACTAATTGCCAATAGGCATAAGCAAAATCCTCTATTGCGCCAGCTGTGAATAGCATAGATAAATATCGTATATCTTTCTTTTGAAGTGAGAAGATTTTATTATATTCTTTTAGGAACTCTGAGGATAAATTGAGGTCTGTCTGAATAGGATTGTTACGATTATTACAACATGTTTGTATAATTATAGCAATGTCTTTCAAGAAAGTATCATTCATCATAGAAACATTTTCAAAGTCAATAATGCCCTTGATTCTTCCTTCATGCCATATTAAATTATTTGGATTAATGTCTCGATGAATTGGATATGCAGGATATTCCGAATAAGTGGGATCATGTAATGACTTATGTATAGATAATAATTGATCAATGCATTCCAGGAATTTCAATTCATTTCCTTTTTTATTGGTTTTAGCTGTGATTTGAATTTTAAATTCTATTAATTCGTTAAAGACAAATGTAGGAGCAATTTGAGAATCCCTTAGCATGTTGTTATCAAGATCTGAACTTTGCAAAATGGAGTGGATTTTTGTAATCATTTGTGCAATTTCACGCAAATTTGAAAGATTTAATGGTTTCATTATTTCTCCTTTAATATAACGATAAATCCAATAATAAAATCCTTGAAATTCTACAAATCTTTGTCCATGAATTGTTTTCAGTGGTTTAGGGATTTTATAAGAGAATTTCTGGTTTTCCAAATATTCTAGATAATCAAATTCAAATAATAATTGAGGAATAGTTCGTTCAAAAATAACTTTCTTCAGGATAAATGTATCATAACTAGTTACTATCATCCAATTTTGATTAACATCTCCTTGTTGTATCATTGTACTTGATAACACAGTCCCAAGCGACCAATTTGACAAAATATGTTTGAGACTGTTAGTAGAACTCATGAAGATTACCTTAAATGACTACTCAACGTCAATATCATAAAGATCGGTGAAATATATGTGGTCCTTTTTTTTGGTAATCTTCCTGAGTAATAAATGATTTTTGATAAGATCTACTGGAGCTTAGGATTGATCCACCAATCCAAGCGGAATATTGACGATCTGAGGGTGCCACAATCCGAACTTCCATGGTTTCTGGAACAAGTTTGGAAAGTTCAAGTCGGAGGCGTTGCTTTAGACCCGGGAACATTGTGGAACTTCCAGATAAAATGATATTATGAAATAACTCTCTCCGTATATCAATTGCACAATCCTGGATCGAATTATAAATGCATTCATTCAATGGTAGATCTTCTTTTCCGAGGAGAGTAGGATTAAATAGCGCTTCAGGTACTAGGAATCGTTCTGGGCCAACTGTAATTTTTTTATGGGTAGGAAGAGTGTATTGTTTCTCTATCCGTGTTTTATCTTCTTCTGATATGACTTCTCGTTCGGGATCCAAGGCAATGTAGCATAAATTTCCTTTAATATCTTGGATACTTTCACGTTCTGTGAAGGAAGAGAAAGGATAACCTCTTTGTTGTAGGAGTTTTCGAAGATAATCATTCATATCTCTATTTGTAATATTAATGTATGAAATCGCATGAAAAATTGCGAAACCTTTGTAGATTGGCACAATTTGTATGATTCCATCACTAAACTCAATCACTGTACCAGTGGTTCGGCCAGAAGCATGGAGAGAGAGAACTGCTTGCATAGAAACTTGAATAGAAGGACAATTGAACGTTTCAAAAAGGATTTCAGCCATTTTCCCCCGGTTTTCATCTGGGTTCAATACAGCTTCTGTTAATAGTACTGGGTGTTCAGAGGGATTCACTTTAAGTTCGTCATGGAATGTGTAATGCCAAATTTTTTCCATTGCGTTCCAATCAGATACAACACCACTACGATTGATTGGATAAAATAGACTCAAGTCATTGTGTAATTTTAAAGCCTCTTTTCCGACGTAAAATTCTAGTTGGATATCTTCCTTCGGAGTAGAAACTTTACTTTGATCTTTCATTCGTGAAGGAATTCTCAGGTCTTTTCGTTTAGGAAATCCAACTACGGTTGGGAAGATTGAACATGGCTTACTTTCTCCACTAAACCCATTTTTAGAGAAACCCGGATCATTATCAATAACAATGGGGGTTCCCGTATTTATCGTGGCCATAGAGCTACCATATCCTTAAAAAAATGCAAAATCAAATAAGAAAAATCTAGGATTTGATTTTTCTACTTGGATAATGACTTTTAACCAATATTATCTTTCTTGCTTGATTTAGTTTGATTTTTTTTATCTTAATTTCTTTGGTTATTCAAAGAATAGTATAACTCAATTTTTGTTAAGTGACTAATAACAATCTTGAAATTTTATATAGATGAAAAAAAAGAAAGGAATGTAGGTATACTCATTTAATCAAGATCAAGTGTTCGATAAATGAGTATTCCTGTGATGAGTGCGATAATAGGAATACCAAATAGAATTAAGATTGAAAGGCTAGGAAAAGGTGCTGGGCTGAAATAATGGTAATCCAAATCGTAATTCCCAATTAACCAACGGACAATTTCTTGTTGATGGTATTTGAAAGAAAGATTTTCCAGATGCCAATCTGTTGGAAAAAACTCAATTCCAATTGCAAGAAATGAATCGATTAAGATAAAAAAGCTAATCCCAAGAACTGCTGCTATTGTTTGACTTCTTGCATAGGTACCGACAACCGCTGTCGTGGTGGTGGCAATGAATATTGAAACCACAAGTAATAACTGGATTTTTAATGTCTGTTCTAGAATGATAGGTACCATCTCAGTTATGTCGAGACCATTGAAAACTCCTATTCCTAACATACCCAAAGTCATCACGATGGAACCAAATACTGCAAGAAGATAGCTATTGAGGAAGACAGAGAAATTTCTACCTAAATAAGTACTTTCTCGACTTACTGGGGCAGATTGTACCAATCTCAAAGTTCCTGATTTCATATCTCGAGCAAGAGCTCCAGCTCCAAAATAGCATGCTGCTCCAACTCCTAATAATTGGTAGAAAAGTCCTGATCCCATAGAAACTGAGAGGTTAGCCCATGTTTCTTCATCGGGGTCAATAAAGATCTCTGGAACTCCTTCTCCTTCTCCAACGTCTGCTGACATCATATAACCAATAGACATTAACATAAATACGGTAAAAATAACAAAAATAGCCCCAACAAGTAATGTCTTTTTACTAAAGAGATCTCTTCGAAATTCAAAAATGAAGACATCATAAGTTTTATTCATTGCTTTTTGCCCCCTTCTTTTTTGTTATTAGTTAATTCAAAGAAAATGGACTCTAATTGGGTTGTTGTAGGTTTAAACATATATAATGCCAGATTATTTGTTGCTATTATCTTTGGGAGATTTTTCATTAGGATATCTGGTTCATTTGTCCGAATTTCTAAACCACCGCTTACAAAGCGAGTATCTACAACCCATGGTTCATCAAGTGCATTATTGAGTGTCTTTACATCTGAGACATTTACAAAAAACGCATAACCATGATGTGCTTGGCGGATATCATCCAAAGTTCTATCTTCTACTATTTTTCCTTGGTCAATAATAATTATACGGTCTGCTAATGCTTCTGCCTCTCCTAAAATGTGAGTGCTTACGAAAAATGCTCGGGGGATGTCATCATGTACAAGCGACCGGAATAAGGCGATAATCTCTTTTTTACCATGGGGATCTAGATTAGCAGTAGGTTCATCAGCAATTAGAATCTCAGGGTCTCCAAGCATGGCTTGGGCGATACCAAGCCGCTGTTTCTGTCCACTAGAGAGAGTATCTATTCTTCGTCTATCTAATTGATCTAGTTGTACTAAAGAAAGCTTTTCTTGAACTTCGTTAGTAAGAATCATCCCTGATAGCCCCCGAAGTCTTCCCATATACCTACAAAATGTTCGAATAGACATATCAGAACAGTAAGCAGAGTTTTCTTCAGGAACATAACCAATCTGAGCACGAGCATTAGTACCTTCAGTAACTACATCGAATCCATTTATTTGAGCTGTCCCCTTTGTAGGGGCGAGACCTCCTGTCAACATTCTAATTGTCGTTGTTTTCCCTGCACCGTTGGGTCCAAGGACTACAACTACTTCTCCCTTCCTTACTGACATGGTTAAATCGTCAACAGCAGTGAGTGTACCGAATTTTCGGGTCAAATCTTCTGTTTCAATTGCTAACAATGAAATCACACACCTTTATGAGAATCATTAGTATGTTATTTTATAACTTTTGTTACTTATGCAATACTAGTAATATATGATATATTGTTAATAAAGTTTAATTATTTAGTCGTTGAAATAATTAATTTCTCAAATTCACCTTGTTTTCTGGAAAACAAATAGTTTGCACTTTTTTCGAAATACCTTAAATATAAATCAAAAATGACGTTTACAGACCTGTTTATCCTATTATCAGAAATTAGATGTGCATTCCCACATTCGAGGTATTTCATATGAATAGTTTAGTGTCTCCACGTTCTTATCAACTTGAAATACTTCAGCTCCTAGAAAGAAATTCACAACAAAATCAAATCGTCCATCTTGCATTTGGTGCTGGAAAAACATTGATTGCGTTATGGTCAATGATTGAACGACGAATAAGAGAACCGAATAATAAAATCCTCTATCTTTCAGCCGGAGAGGGAGGATATGACCGGTCTCGACAAGCACTTGATATGGCAATTAAATTTAATTTACAGTCCGAACTCGGTTATTGTTTAGATCCTAAATCAATGTTCGACCGTTCTACTTCGAAACGAAAGGAAATAGCTTGGAAAGAAGCCAATGTAATCTTTGGTCCTATGCAGGCTATTTGGAACTTATTAGATAGAGATTTTCCGACATCAAAGTCTTCTATTAACTATATTATTGTTGACGAAGTTGCTGACATTGTCTCTCGGGATTTGGTAGGATGGAGATTCCATAAAAGTGCTGAGGGTCTGTTTAATCTTGCAAAAGAATCTCGAATCCCCATTCTTGGTTTAACTGGTAGTTTAGACCAGTCTAGGTTAAATGCAGTTGTTAGATTACTTCAAGCTAAACTTATTACTAAGCCAGAGATCCAACCATTCACTTATCAATATTCAACTCTATTTGTTGAGGATCCTGAAATTCAACGGATTGACTCAATTATTAGTGCTGGTCTGAATGATTGTGCACAAAAAGCTTCAAAATTGTTAGATCATCCTATAACTATTGATGTACTCTATGAATTGCTATATGCGGGTTTTCTTAACCGTTTATATCATCCTAAACTCTCATTTCCATCAGAATCTCCCCTTCTGGAAAAGTTGAAGAATCCTGAAGACCGAAATGCTCTGTTTCAAATATTACGTGACTTTCATCTTTATGCTCATGGTCGTATGATCGCCCTGAATTCCACACCCGATCATTTAGCAAAATTTATAGAAAAATATAGATTGCCCGCCCCATTATATTATTCTCTGAAGGATTTGATAACTCAAAGGTGGCAAAAAACTGGACTATCGTCAAAAGTTTTGAGAACAATTATTCCCATTCGTGAAGCCAGTAGAAGAGGTCCTGTAATTGTATTTGCTAGGTTTCTTGACCTTGTAAGTCAATGTGAAAGGACATTAAAAGCTAATGGAGTAGATGCACGTCAATTAACTGGTCAAACTAAAGTTACATCCAGAAAAATGCTTTTGCAAGAATTTCGGGATAGATCTTTTCCTGTTCTAGTTTTAAGCCCCCTAGGTACTCGGGGATTAGACCTTCCTGATGTTCAACTTGTAGTCCATCTCGATATTCAACAGAACACTGATGTTGTTGCTCAACGATCCGCAAGGATTCGAGGAGGAGAAGTTTGGTATACTATTTATACTAAAACCAGTGAGGAAAACAAATTGCGATTGTTAGAAGACCGACTAGGGACTTCAAAGCATTATTATGGCAATTCATTTCCACGCGATAAAACGGAAGAAATTACAAAAGAAGAGAAAGAAAAATTACTAAGCAATGACCTTTCAGAAAAACAACGAGATTTAATTAGTTGGTTTGAACAACATAAAGATCAAAATGGATAAATGTCAGAAGAGATTTTCCTTCCTGTGTTGGGATATTAAATTAAATATAATATAATGCTTCTTTTAATATGAATAGAAAAATGATGTTTTCAGCTTTTCATTCTCTTCATAAAAGTAATCAAAATGACTGTGTTAAATAATACCGTTACAGAAGAATAAATCGGGTTTAGTAAATGAAACATGCGTTGGTTCGAGAACCAGGAAGAAATTTTCCTGATTGTATTTCGTCCCATCCACTATGGCATACAATAAATATAGACAATGCTCGTCAACAGCATCAGAATTATTGTGAAACTCTTGAAGAACTCGGACTTGAAGTTATTCGCTTACCACGCTTGGATAAGCATCCGGATTCGTGCTTTGTTGAAGACACTGCAATTATTTTTAAGGATAAAGCGTTCATTGCACGTTTATGCGCAGAAAGTCGGCGTGGGGAAGAAAATTCAGTAGAGGATGTCTTATCCCAATACAAAAAGACCAAAAGAGCTGTATCACCTGCAACTGTTGAAGGGGGAGATATAGTCAACGTCTATGACAAGATAATTTGTGGGATCACAAAACGAACAAATATGAATGGGGCTACTCAACTTGCAGGTTGGTTAAGTGTAAAGGTTGAAACTCTAGTTGATCCCTTCCTTCTTCATCTTAAAAGCCATGTATCATACCTTGGGAAGAATATAATAGTTTCAACAAAGGATCTTGCAAATGAAACTTTATTGAGTAATTTTAAGGTTCTTGTTGTTCCTGACAATGAAAAATTTGCAGCTAATTGTTTAGCAGTCGATGGTACTGTTTTAATACCGATCAACTCTCCTAATACTCAAGCTCTTATAAGAGATGTTGGTTTCACTGTCCTTCCTATTAATATTTCTGAATTTCAGAAGTGTGACGGAGCTATCACCTGTCTTTCTATCCTTTTTTAATGGCTAGAAACGTGAAAATGTTACTACGTAACTTTTTGCTCTTTTTTGAGTTTTCAACACTCATATAAAGGATTTTTTTGGTTATTAAGTTCAGAAACTCTGTTTTCTTTTGACTGGTGAGAAAATTTATGCTAACCGAATTGAGTCCAGAAGATTTTCCTCGAATAGAACCATTATTAACTGATCTTGATTATTTGAAAGGTTTTTTGAAAATTATATTAATGGGAAACCACAACGCACGAATTTGGGTTGATTCTGCATTCAAACCAGCGTCTGCATTAATTTGGGATACTCGATATGCATTCGTCATAGCAGGATCGACAGATGTTCCAGGATTTAATACAGAACTTGAAAATTTATTTACTAAAATTATTGCTCCTGATGCTCTTCAACGAGGTTTTGAACAGGTCTGGTTGATGTGCTCTGGTAGATGGGCTGAACAATTATTTAATAATGGGAATTTTATTGAGATTTCTCTCAAAAAATACCCCAGGCAGTACTATGTTCTCACTCAGTCCCCCAGAAAGAATTGGAAAAAGCTAATACCAGACGAAGTCTCCTTAAAATCTGTGGATTCTGATTTCTTTAAGTTAAAAGATTTGAAAAATCACAACACAATAATTGATATGCTGAATCTCCAATGGCGGTCATTAGATGATTTTTATCAACTTGGTTTCGGTTTTTGCCTTGTGAAAGAAGATACAATTCTTAGCTGGTGTTTATCGGAGTTTAATGCTGAAGATATATGTGATATTGAAATTGAAACTGTGGAAGAGTACCAACAAAAAGGTTTTGCGACCTTAGTTGCTTTAGCATTTCTTGAGGAAGCCTTTTCTCGAGGTTATAAAGAAGTCGGGTGGCATACTTTCACTCAGAACATCCCTAGTGTTCGTACCGCTCAGAAATTAGGCTTTAGCGTTGAGAAAGAATACTTTAGTTATGTGTGGACACACAACAAATGAAAGTCTAAATTAGTTGGGTACGAACTTTTCTAGTTAATATAACCATTGAAAAGGCTGAGATTAGTAATATCGTATCGAAATTACTTCCGGAGTTCTTGGAATCTTTATCAACGATTGTTACAATTATTCTATCCCTGCTTGATAACCCTGTTTCATAACAGATGATGATAGTAAAATTGTAGACTCCCGGACTTAGATCATCAATAGAAATTGTGAGTTCTGTTGTGTTCCAACTCCCAGATGCTTTTATTGTCCCATTTTGATAAATCGTATAGTTGAGAGGGTAGCAATTGTCTCTAGTCCATGTAATGTTTACTTTGGAACTTTCTTCATCCCATTTAATGTCTGAAGGATGACCTATTGAAGGAGGGACAGTATCATCAAAGACAGTGATCCAAACTGTATCCGTTGCTTGGTTTCCAATGATATCAAGGGCAACTAATGTAATTCTATTGTTACCAATTGATAAGCTTGCTAGGTTAAATGAGATTGAACCATTCCACCATCTGTCGCTCACCACAGGATTATAACCTAGATAAACAAAATACGATCCTCCGGAGTGTTCGTCACTTATCGTCCAGGTAATATTTACATTTGCTTTATTCGTAAAAGAAGTCATGCAATTACCAGGAGATACAATAAAGGGGGAATTATTCTCCGGATGGTTAATTATTTTCAAACTAAAGGTTAAAACTTCAGCAGAAGTTTGATTATTGAAGAAAAACTGAAATTTATGTATTCCATCTTCAAAGATAGTTGTGTTAATTTCAAAAATAGCATGGGTTGGATTAAAGAGATTTCCTGTTGCCTCAGACCATTCTTCATCATTAATTTTCACTTGAAGGCTATCGAAGGTTACATTGTTCAATGTGAAATTTAGAACGATGTTCCCAGAAATAACTGTTCCGTTAACAAGTTCCGAAGGAGCAATGATATTTCTTCCGTTCCAACCTGCTAACCGGACCCAAAGCCACCAAGCAGCATATGCTTTCATGTTAGCGTTTAAAGGCTGGCTGTGGGCGGAAGAACATGAATACCATTCACCCGGATGGGCATCTTGCCATTCGATCGCCCAATTACCAATTTGGTAATTACAAGCATCGTCGACATATCTGTCTCCAAAGTATTCTCCATCTGGATTAAAAGATTCAATATCTTCGAAATCGAAAAGGATTTTGTTATTAGCTAAACAATAGTCACGAATTTGCTGATTATTTATTGCTACACTTCCAGCTAAACCAGCTCCGTCCGTGTGTCCCGTCATATAGACAAAATGCACATTGGGGAAATCGTTCTCAAGCTGTGTCATAGGATCTAGGTAATGATCAATAAGCCCTTGTTCTGTATAACTTCCAACCTGCCCACACCAGGACCACATCACCACATTGACATCTGAATGTGCAGGGTCATTAAGATAATTCCTAGTGGCAAGTGCCCAGTCATCATATCCCAAATCTGATGCAGAAGGAGCATAACTACCCATAGCGTAATCATCTAGATCAAGCGCACCTGATAGAGGGCCGTCGTTCCAGTCATAAAGTCCTGGTGTTCCTCCAAGCCCCTCTTTGAAGGCAGGAAGATCTAGCATGCCCGTCGTGATTTGACTACCATGAGAAGTATGTTGGTAAGCTATATGCAAGTTGTTCTTAGCATTTTCAATCATACTCTCTGGAACTTCATCGTCCATGATTTGTCTAATAATAGAATGATCAGCGATAATCGGAGTTCCAAATTGGTTGATTGAAGATTTATGCCTCCTAGAGGTGTTAGTACCTTCATTTAAAGAAGATGATAAAGGAATTTGTCCAATAAGAAGAAATAAAAAGATTATTAGTAATGTATAATTCGATTTTGGCATAAGTAAAACCTTAAGGAAGTGTGTTATCGCAAGAAATGTTGAATTCAAGCTAACCTAGTTACTTTCTTCTATTCCTTTCATTTAGAGGATATCATTTGGTTATTTTAAGATTTGTCAAATAAAAGTTGTAATAATAACGGGGTTTGAATCTAAAAGAATAAACAAAATTATAATCGCATCATTCTAATAGTAGACTCTTGCTGACCCAGTTATCTTCTTCTATTCCTTGCATTCTTAGTCGCCGCTGTAATGCACCGATATGGAGCATTATATGCCTCAAATTATATAATATGGAACTTAGAATCGAAGATCCGTGCCATTCAAAAACTGATTCACTTGTTAATTCTTGTAGAGTTAGATTTTCGAATCTTTTTTTTCCTTTAATTCTCAACTCTTTAAGATAATTCAAAACTTCACTTTTTGGTAAAGTGGGCTCTTCTGGATTACTAAAATTTTCTTTTGAAGTAGCATAATCTTCTTGTTCGGGAAATCTTGGGGTAAATGAAGTGCGTTCTTCTTTATTTCGACTCAAGTATACATCTATGAAGTACATGGTATGGTAAACTATTTTAAAAAATGGTGGACCGTTTTTTGCATCATCCCAATAATTTTCTGGACATTTTTTGACGAGATTTTCGATCATCTTGAAGGAGGCGCCATATTGCTCAAGAACAGCGTTTATAACAGCTCTATTTGTTTTTAAATTGCCCATATTAAGTCACCTGATCGTCAAATTCTTTCTTCTCAAAAAATATTTCTGCTATATCATTTTATTAAGTTTGTAGATTGCCATTCTTGTAGTTTGTTACATTAAAAGGATAGTGAATGGACCTTGACAATTGTTTTGACTGGTTCTGATTTAACTATTGGAGATCTTGTAAAAGTGGCTCGGCATGGTGAAGAGGTAGAAATTCATCCAGATGCTAAAGCCCGAATGAAAGCTTGTCGTGACATGTTAGAAGAGAAAATTGCTGCACGAGAAATGATGTATGGTATTACAACAGGGATAGGAGAATTCTCTGAAACTTTCCTTGACGAAGAACAGACGAAACAGTTCCAACGTTATCTTATTTATAACCATGCAGCGGGCATCGGAGATCCCGCTCCGATTGAATTTGTCCGTGGAGCAATGTGTTCTAGAGTTAATGTCTTATCAAAAGGATATTCTGGTAATCGACCAATTATTGCTGAAACATTTGTACAGATGCTCAATAAAGGTGTGACCCCTTACGTTTGTCAAAAGGGCAGTGTGGGGGCATCAGGCGATCTCGCGCCAATGTCGCAAATAGCATTACTCCTTATGGGCGAAGGTAGAGCTTATTATAAAGGTGAATTGCTTCCTGGAAAGGAAGCTATGGATCAAGCAGGGATAGAAATTCCCGGTTTGATGCCTCGTGATGGTCTGGCCGCAATAAATGGATCTAATTTACTTACTGCAATGAGTGCAATAACATTGTATGATGTGAATCGTTTCTTTAAACAAGCTGAAATTGCTGCAGCGATGACACTTGAGGCTTTGAAAGCTAATACAAAACCATATACACCTACTCTTCATGAACTCCGTGGTTTCTCCGGAGCTATTCGATGCGCAAACAGCCTGAAAAAGATTCTAGCAAATGGGGACATTGCGGAAGGTCGACTGAAGGTAAAGGTTCAAGATGCTTACAGTATGCGAAGCACACCGCAAGTGATTGGAGCAGCCCATGATGCTTTAGTTTGGGCCAGAAAACAAGTTGAAATTGAATTAAATGGTGTCGGAGATAATCCTGTCTTTTTGACTGAAGAGAAATTAACTCTTACCGGTGCAAACTTCCAAGGTACGCCTGTTTGCTTGCCAATGGATATGATTGGCGCAGCTGTCACAATGGTTTGTGTGATGAGCGAACGTCGAATGAATAGGCTTAACCATCCTGCGCTAAACGTTGGTTTGCCTGCTTTTCTTACCAAAGGCGCTGGTTTGATGTCTGGGTTGATGCTTAGTCAGTACACCGCTGACATGCAAATCGTAGAGATGCGTATTCTTTCTATGCCTGCTAGTATTCAAAGTATTCCCGCCGCTGCAGACCAAGAAGACTTTGTTTCAATGGGAATGAACACAGCAATCAAGAATGTCCAAATCATGGATAATGCATTTGGTGTTCTAGGAATCGAGTTTATGGCTGCTGCTCAAGCATTGGACTTCCGGGAGAAGGATGAAGGACAAAACTTTGGAACTGGTGTAGAAAAAGCCCGAGAGATTATCCGGAAATATGTGGAGTTCCTTGATGAAGACCGTCCACTCTATGATGACCATACTGCAATGAAAAGTTTAGTTAAATCCTGTGAAATCCTTGACGAAGTCGAGAAAGTGATTGGAAGTCTCGAATGGAAACCAAAAGAGGAAAAAACATCAGAGTCATACCCGTCAATCCATTAAAGCACCTTCTGGTGCGGCAGGTCTGACTGATAAGACTTCTGAAGACTTTCTTAGAGATCTGACTCAATCTCATCATCAAATAAAATCTACAAAAACTATTGATTTTACTGATGCGAGGTTTTCACCTGCTATTTTTCACCAATTGGAAGATGAATTTGGTTACAGTCTAATAGAATTAGTAACTGTAACCACTGCGATCCCTGCAAGGTTGGAACGCTTCAATTCTTATTAAAAAAAACGATTCCTATTTAGCTACACTTTTATTTATTTCATTTATTTTTTATACAAAAGTTTTCTTTGTGAAAAATGATCTTTTTTGATAATAGACGACTTTAATGAAAGGAACGGTTGAATAATCTTGACACAATTAATTCATAAAGAAGTTCAAAATATAATAACAACTTTGAATGAAATTTCCGGGGGTAAAGTCTTAGATATTGCAACAGGAGAAGGAAACTTTATTAAAACGCTAATGAAAACCCTTAGTAGTTATGATACCTTTACAGCAATAGAAATCTCAGAAGAAGAATTGGAAAAAGCAAAAAAGGTGTTAAAAGATATTCCAGTTAGATTTTTCCAAATGAACGCAGAAAAAATGGAGTTTCAAAAAAACGAATTTGATACAGTTTGTCTTTCTCATTCATTACATCATCTTGAAAACATAGAACAAGTCCTCGCTGAAATGCTAAGAGTTTTAAAACCTAATGGTAATTTTATTCTTCAAGAATGCTATTCAGATGGAGAACAGACTGAAACACAAATGACAGATATTCTTATACACCACTGGGATGGATTCATCGATCGTAAGAAAGGAACTACGCATAACGAAACTCTAACTAAACAAAAGATAAGTGATTACGTAGAAAAATTAACATTGGCAGAGTATCAACAATTTGATATCCCACACAATGTTTATTGTGCATTTTGTGAGAAGATAGAAGAATGTAATGATCCTAAAAGCGAATTTACCGTTAAAAGCGCGGGTCAATATATTGATGAAATTCTAAAGAATGCATTAGGATTTGATTCCATTAATTCAAAAGAATATGAAAAAACAGCAAATGAATTGCGAAGAAGGGTAATTCAAATTGGCAGATCAGAAGCTTCTTCGTTGTTTTTCTTGGGAAAAAAATGAAGGAATGGGGAATTATAGCTATCTCTTTACGAATAATATGTCTTAAAGGACAACTTGATCTTTACAGTTTGGACAAAAAGTGAGACTTTCCAGCCAATCTGTCCAATGTTCTCTATAAGCACGAGTTCCACAGTACGAACAAAGTAATATCTCCCTCGCAGAGAAATAGGATCCTCGTTCTAGTTTTTCTGGTTTTTTTCGTGAACTTTTCATCTCTTCCTTATCAAGATTTGTCATTAACTCCATCTTTGCTCTTTCTAGAGAAATAAAGAATCCTTGCGGAGTGAAGAAACCACTAGGTCTCGTAATTTTTTCACAAAGACTTTGGACATGTTCTTCAGAAATTCCCTTTTTTTCAGCGAATGATTGGAGACTTACTTGCCCTTGCTCTTCAAGTTCTTTCTTCCATTTACTAACTTCTTCCCGGGAGATTTTAATGAATGCATTACTAGAAAAAACCCCTTTGATATCATTTGAATCTGTTAGGTTGTAGGTCGCTTTTTGGATCACATTTATTGGGAGATTTAGTTGTTTTGCAGCGTCTTTATAATATATTTCTCGTTGTTTACTTGAGTTGATGTGCTCCTTTACCAAAACATTTGTCGACGTTATTGATTCGTTGTCAAGAAGTATAATATCTGTCATTTTCTGAATTATTTCTTGGATAACTGTTTTTGGAATTCCTAATTTTACACCTGCATCATGAAGGGAAATCTTCTCCTCAACAATAATTAAGCCCTCAATTGATTTCTTTACTGAGTCTTTAGAATGAATCTGATTATTGTGAAGAAAGGCAAAACCTTGCATCTTTTGTTTAAAGTCTTTAAATTCCTTATCAGAAAACAGTCCTTCTATGTTACTTAGATTTACATTCCCTTGAGACAGGATGATCTGTTGAGCTTCCCACCCTTTCTGCATGAAATCCGGTTTTTTAGAGTGTAAATATAAAAATAAAGTTAATATTATTGTGATAAAAATACCACCAAGCCCTATGAAGACTAGAAATAAAAGTACTTCGTCAGAGATTATTTTATTCACCACTTGGGGTATTAAAGTCAATATTTATAGAGTAGTTTGAGGATCTTATTCCATTTTTCAGAGAGTGTATTACTAATAGATGGTTTAGAACTTTTCTCAAATACTAAATGCACTAAACTCAATTTGATAATTAAGATTTAGCGAATTATTTTACTCGAATTTTAGTTTTGGATCGTCCATGTATGTGACCATTTGTTCATGAATACTCAAGGAAATATCATATATCTTCAATAAGAAGTCTCCTTAAGAGGATCTATGATGAGAAATAGTGATTATCTTCTTTTACTATGGAATTGCGTTTCAACAGACCTTGTAAATGTTTTAAAATCATTTGTTCTTCCCAAAATCTGAGCAATATTTCTGCATAAGGGAAGGAACCATAAATTGGTGCTTGATCAACTAAATGCTTAATATTCGTGAATCCTTTATCCAATAGAGAAAGGATTTTGTGATCTCTCTCTTCAAACTTTTTGATGAATTTACTGAATTCATTTTGAATATTATCTGAAAATACTCCTTTATGTGAGGAAATAACCAAGTTGGGATATAAATTTCTCATCTTTTCTATTGACTTGATAAAAGGAACGATTTCTGATTCTCGGTGTCCAAACCAAGGTCCAAATGTTGTGAAATCGAGATCAAATGCAAATAATATTCTCTTCTCTTCTTCAAAAAAGCAGTAATGGTCTATAGTATGCCCGGGCGTGTGAATTGCTCTTAAAGTTGTATCTCCTATGTTTAATTCATGTCCATCACGAAAAGAATGAGTTGGATGGTTTGGTTTAAATTGGAGCATTTCCCTCGCAAATTTTCTCCAAGTTTGTGCAAGAAAACCGGGTTTTGTGAATCTTTCTGAAAGTTTAATAAGGTTTCCACTTGTATCAAAACCTTCTACTGGGACAAGGATAGGAATTTTTTCTTCTCCGAATACCCAATTGCCACATGAATGATCTGGATGGTTGTGAGAATTAATAACTTCAATAATTTCGTATTTTTCTTTCAACGCTCTTAAAATGTCAATTCCACAACCAGTATCGATTAGAATTGCACGTTTGGAAGGTTTACTAAAGATTAAGATCGAATGTGAATAAGGAAAGCGACCATTTCGTTTTCCTTTTACTAGAAACATGCTGTCTGCTATTTTTTCCAGCATTCAAGTTGCACCTAGGAGATATAGAAGATTCTATATCGTTATAATTGGAATCCCTACATGAATATTTTGATTAGCACAAGGATAAGAATGTCAATATAGTGCTATAATTACTGAGGATAACTGAAATGGAATCCCAGATTACCAAATTTAAAACAGAACGGGAAAATTTGAATGATAAAGTAATGAAGTACGCAAAAACTACCATTAAAAGATTTTTCAATTTAGATTCACGTGTTTACGATGAAGGTGCGTTATCTAAAAAGACCAAAGAACTCCTAGGATTAGTTGCATCAACAGTCTTACGTTGTGACGATTGTATACTTTATCATTTAATCCAATGTCATAAAGAAGAGTTAACCGATGATATGGTGGAAGAGGCATTAGCCATTGCTTTAGTTGTTGGTGGATCAATTACTATTCCACATCTTAGAAGAGCATTCGATGCTTGGGATAAGTTGAAGGAAGATTAAAACGATATTTAGATTCTAATAGGCAAAAATCCTCCAGGGTAAGCAATACCTCTAGAAAGACTTTCTGATAATACACTATTAGGTAGTACGAGTAAATTACTAATTCTTACGTCATTATTAACAGTTGTATCTTTACCAATTATCACCGATGGCCCTAGAATGCATTTTTTTCCAATTTTTACAGATTTATCAATAAAAAATGGTGGTATAAAAGTTTCATTTTTTCTAGATGGATCTATACTCTGGTTTTTTTGTAATAATTCAAAGTTTATACGGTAAAGATCTTTTGGTTCAGAAAGATGGATCCATCGAGTGGAATGTACTCGTCCCACTTTGTTTCCCTTCTCAATCATTGATTGGATTGCACTCTGGACTTCATATTCACCTCTATGTGAGGAGCTTATCTTGCTAAGTTCTGTTAAAAAGCTCTGTTTGAATATATAGATTGGTGCTGCTGCTAAATCTCCCTTCGTTTCATCTATTCTGGGTTTTTCTTTTATTTCTTCAACAAACCCATCCTCATCCAATAAAACACAACTACGTGAAGTCATTTCTTCGTGGTTTGCAAATTCAGTTGCCATAGTGATTTCATACTCGTGAGAGATATGAAACTCCAACATTTTCTTTAGAAAATCCTCTGGAAATACTGAATCACCTGCACAGACTCGAAATGATGTACTATCAAGCCATTCTTTTGCTTCAAGAATTGCTGCTCCCATTCCTAACGGATTCTGTTGTACAAACGTATTACCTGTGAAATTTACAATTAAATCTGTAGAAATATATGGTGGTATCACTACTCCTATATCGGGAATTCCTACGGTCTGTAGAGCCGCGATATTCCAGTTTACTAGTGATTTGTTTAAAAGAGGTAAGAAAGGTTTGGGTATGCAGTCTGTTAAAGGGCGCATCCGTCGTCCTTCACCTGCAGCCAATATTAATGCCTTTATGTTTTGAGTTTTCAACGTAAAATCACTATTAGTTTCATTCACTTCATTTTTTTACGTTTTTGAACGATTCTTGTCACGTTGAATACTATTATGCAAAGAAATACGAAAAGGAATTCGAATCCAGGAGTATTTTCTTCAGGTTTTGATGACGAGATTTTGGTATTTGTTCCAATAAGGTACAATGGAGATTCGACTTCTCTGCTATACAAACCAATTAAAATTCCTGTTCCTTTGTCAAAATATACGTAAACATCTTCATCATCTTGAAATTTGGCGATCCAAGCTTCTATTGTTCCTATGGGTGTTTTCAATTTTATTTCATCAACAACATAAAGAAAATCACCTTCTAAATCTAATTTTAATCCAACGGAGATATTTTCCGGATCTAACCAGTAAATCCAGTCTCCTGTTCCTACATCGTCTGAGAAGTAATTAAATGAATTATTGGTAGATTTTTTTGAAACATCATAAGATGCTACAAAATTTTCCCAAGATTGTATGCGATAAAACATATCTAT
>JAEOTI010000321.1 GCA_016839955.1 Candidatus Hodarchaeota archaeon
GCCTCGTAAATGTGTAACAATCGCTTGATTTAATTCAACATCATCAGTTAAGATTAGAAATTCCTGAGCATTTTCAAAAGCAAGAAGTTCATAGAAGTTATTTTTGAGAAATTCTTCTCGATTTTCAACGATATAGGCGTCCATAACACCCCTTGCTTGTCTAACCCAAATTAGATCTTTGTCTGCAATTAAAACAAAGTTTTCTTCTTCGCCATATAGCTTTGTAATGTCACGAATTAAATATTCAGCATAAGAACTAGTCCCAAACACATAAGTGAGGGGAGAATTTTTACTTTTGACTTTATTCTTGAATTTAACAAGATCAGATTTAACAACTAACCTTATAAAAAAGATTATTAAACCACCGGACCCGACAAGAATTCGAGTAGTTGTGCTATTAAACCAAAAATCCCATACATCTTCTCTTAATGTAGTTTTATTGTCATAAATCCAAACAAGTGTTGGTATTAAACCCCATGAAGTAAAAAAAAGTAAAAGCAGTATGATAACATAAATGCTAATGATGATAAACACATCAACAGGATTGACGAAAAATTTCACTTCCCTCATAGCTAACCGATAAAGGTGTTTGAGTTCTGCCCGAATAGCATCAAGTTCGAATTTTAATGTCCTCAATGCTCCAGGTTTTTCTGGCTTCTGTATTTCTTTCTTTTGACTTTTTTTTGTATAATCCACGATTTGTGGCATAAAAAATTGCTCCAGGTGTATTTTTCACTTTTTTTTTGGTGTAAGTTTGAATTATTCAAATTTTTAATACTTTAACACTGCAAATAGAATTTCTTTCTTCATTTAAAATTATAGATTCTTGGTAGAGTTTAAATTACAAAATTAACTCTACTCATGTTTGATTAAGCAAAAACTTGAATTCGATCTTGATCTGCTAAAACATGATCAAGTCCAACGCTTTGGCCATCATATTTTACAGAAAATCCCCAGACTCTACAAAATCGGAAATGTGCTAACATCTTCTTTGATAAAACTTCAATAGCATTACGTACAGTGCCATTATTGGGCAAGCAGATCGGTTTTTCGGAAATAAATCCAACAGAATCCTTTGTATAAACCCTTTTTAACTCTAAAAGAGAAAAAAATTCTTCTTCAAGCCCTTTAAACCCATCACCTGTCTCTGCAGATGTTGGATAGATATTGAACCTTTCTGTAATTTTAGAGTTTGTAATAAGAGAATTAAAAGTTTCTTTACTACCTGGTAGATCCCCTTTTGTCGTCACAATCACTCCCGGTACATGACAAACTGAAACATCGAGAGTGTCTAATAATTCATCTAGGGTAACAAAATTCCGAAAACGCACTATAGCATTTGTGAATCCTCGTTTATGTAAGACCTCTTTTGCTCCTTCAGTACCAAACTCAAAATTGTCTCCCCATGAAACTTGGATTCCACCACTTCCTGTTTTTTCAACATAAACTGCAGGTTCTCCAATATTTACTCGAATTTTGGCTTTGTTTAATTCATCGAGTATTATCTGAAGTTGTTCTTGTGGGTTCTGAGACAAATCAAGAATGATTAGGACTGCATCACTATTTCGAATTGCTGAAAGTACTCGAGTACCGGAAGAGATACCCTCTGTGCTTCCATGTACAAGAGGGGGGAGATCCACAATCTGAAGACGAGCCCCTTTACAGTCTACTATCCCAGGAATGGGTTTCATGGTAGTAAAAGGAAAATTACCGACATCTGATGAAGATCCGGTAAGATAGTTCATAAATCGTGATTTTCCTGTATTAGGTAACCCTATCAATGATACTTGCGCTTCTTCTTCTTTAGGGAGTAACCATTTCTCACCTTTACCTTTTCGTTTTGCTTTTTCTTCAATTAGTTGAGCCTTTAGTTTTGACAAACGTGTTTTTGCTTCCCTAAGTAATTTTTCAGCTCCTTTGTGTTTGGGAACTTCACTAATATATTCTTCGAGACATTTTATCTTCTCTGTAATTGTCGTTGCTTCTAGATAACGTTCCCAAGCCGCTTGGGCTTCCATTGTTAAGTTAGTTGGCAGAAGATCCACCTGTTCAAACAATTTTGTAAACTTTTGTTATTTTAATTATTCCTTTTTTTTATTCCACAAAGTACCAATAATTTTTTCATTAGAAAAAGTTTCTTCAATACTATTTAATTTTTTAAAACCAAGATGAGGAAGTTTGGGGATAATCGACATTTGATAGGACATATTGGAATAAATTAACCCTAATCGTCGAATATATTGAAAACTAATTAGCTCATTTAGAAAACTATTAATTACTTCAGAACCGTTAATCCCACCCTCAATCGAATTTTTAAGTCCAAAATCATTTTGCCAATTTCTATCAGTTGGCAAATACGGAGGGTTAAATACTACAAGATCAAATTCAATGGTAGAAGAAAAACTGTTTAATAAATTAGAATTAATAAATTGATAATGTTTAAGATTTTCCCCATTACTTATTATATTATTTCTAGTGGTCTCTAACGCACTAGAATTTATATCTGTGACTACAATAACCGCTTCTTGAAAAATTCTCCTTGCATAAATACTAACTAAACCAGACCCACATCCAATTTCCATAAAGTGTTTGATTGGAGTTTTAGAACTCAAAGTCTTATTAAATTCGTTTAAAAGTTTCATTAAAAGAAAAGTGTCTTCTGAGGGAGGATAAACCTGATCAGGAACAACAACAGAGATGTTTTGAATTCGAAAATGCTTCATAGCAAGACAACAAGGAAAAAAATTAGTCTTCTAGAGTATCAGCAACTTGCTTGCCAATATAATCGAGAAATCCTTGAAGCGATTCTTTCATTGATGCGGATAGTAGGCCACAAGATGTTTTAAGTATGTTCAAATATGGTTCATATCTTCTCTCCATCGTTGCAATGCCAGACCGACCTATCGCATAAGAAAGGGGCATCCTGTCTTCTATTTTCCCTTCGATATTAGGTGCAATGCATACGTGCACTTTATTACCTATTTTAACGATTTCAGCTCCTTCCCAACGATCAAAACAGTCTTTCGCATTTGGAGTAAGATATTCTTCTGAAAACTCACCTAGTTTTATTAGATAGGCTTCTTTCTTTCCTTTCAGAATTACTCTTGCTAATCGTGGATCTTGCTTTATAAACCACGGTTTTGCTTGTTTTACCTCTGCTATCATTTTTGATAAAAATCTCCGAGATTTTACTCGCAATTTTTCACGTAAAATATCCGCTAATTCATAATCTTGAGAAGTTTCAATCTCTTTTATGGTCTCTTTAATTAAGGGTTGTTTTTTGTGATTTCCTGTCAGTGTGTCTCTAAATGCCTTGTTTAACGCACTTTCAGGAGGCCTATGGAGTATAGTTGACCAAGAATAAAGCCAAGCAGGTGATCCAAGTTCTTGTAAGTATGAATCCTCTCCTCCAATCTCTGAAAACCTTGACTTAACATTTTGTAAAAAATCACGAGAAGTTGGAATAGAATCTTCATCTTTTTGGGATGTTAATCGTAGAATTTTATAATTTGAGTCTTTTCTCGCTTTTTTAATATTCTTCTTTGCCCTTCCCATCATTCTTGCCAGGCGTTTTTCAGTTTCCTCTCTAGCTTTTTCGAATTGAGAGTCAGCGGCTGATTTATCTTTCTCAAATTTCGGGATTAGCTTTGAAATTCTACTTTTTTCTTTTGCTGCCTTCTTTTCCTGTGATTTTGGATTGATTAGAAAATCTTTTGCTTTTTCAAGACATTTTCGGGCTTCCAATCGCCCTTCCTTCAGGTATTCAATATCGCTTCTCCAAATTTTGAATTGTGTCTCATCACCAGGATGTCCTCTCGGTTCCACTATTATATTATCAACCGATTTTACTAAATCAGTAATTTTTGGTTTTCTTCCAGTTTCAATTTCAGCGTAAAGCTTTTCAATCTTCTTGAAAATATAAGAGAGTTCGCTATAGGAGCGATTATGCTGATCTTGGAATCTATTCAACCGGGACTCAAAGAGGGATATCACAGTTGTTTGATACGCTTTATCAAGTACTTCATTGGACTTCCAAAGTCTAGAAAAATGTGATGGATCTTGAAGAACATCTATAGCGTCTAATCCGGCCTGTTCTGCTTCAATCAAAGCTTCAAGACGAGGTAAGGAATCACCAAAATGGGGTACGTCAGATTTGAGGTCGCCTAGTGCGTCTACAATTCGATAAAAAGCAAATAATGCATTTGCTTTTGCACAGAAATCTTCATAGCTCTTTCCAAGGTAATCAAATAGCCACCCTGGTTTTTCATAGGTTCCAACTATCGCATCAAAAAATTGAGCGACACCTTTTGCAACAGATGCTGAAACAGCATCTAAGAAGACTCTAATCTCATCTCCACTCCCCTCACCTAATGAGAAGGTAGTTCCCTCAAAGGATTCCTTTCTTCGACCTTTTAATTCTTTTTTCAAAACCTCAACATGCGATTCTGGAAGTTCAGGGGATTCCAACAAAGAATTAATCTGTTTCTTATTTTCAGATATAGAATCAATTACATATTTTATAAAAGCCCAGCCAAGATCTGATACACCTCGTGGAAATCTAGAAGCAAAATATCTAATAAAATTTCCAACTTCAAGACCATAGAGTGGATCTTCAGCTAATCCAACAAC
>JAEOTI010000322.1 GCA_016839955.1 Candidatus Hodarchaeota archaeon
AATCTGTGAAGGTTAGGCTTTTCTTGCTTTTCTTATTCTTTCTAAGAGACTTTTCTTTCTCTAACAGTTTTTTTCGAGCCTCAGTAAAACGGTCAATAAAACTAGTTTGATTGGGGAAAACAATTAGGTCAAAGGAGCTGAGAATCTCAGGCCCTGTTTCTAAGATGATTGATACTAGTTCCAGCGAATAAACATCTAAATGAGCTAAATCTAACGGTACATAGTCAAGGAAATCTTCCATGCGATCTTCTAAAGAACAAAACATTCTTTCAGAAAGTCTAACTCTATCTTGGTATTCCTTAAACGTATATTTAGACAAAGCTTGTCACTACAATTAAAGAGTGGAATTCAGGGTATGGATATAACCATCTCTATATTTATCTATGTGTTCAAATCCACGTGTCCCATTCCATTCTTTAGCTAGCGTTCTCACCATTTTTTAGTTGCTTCTGAGACTATTTGTCTTAATTGCTCCTTTCTCTCAATATCATAAACAGATTCATCTAACAATTTTAGCAAATCTTTTTTTGACATCTCAATATGAATAAACAATTTAATAGCCTCTTTTAGATCCTTTCGAAAATCCCAAACTTCAACATCATTTAAATCAACATCTTCCGTTCCATGAACAACTTGACTCCTTTTAGGATAAAGAGCATATACCCTTCGAAAGATATTCTGAAGGCTATCTTCTTGATTAACACCTAACAGATATACCATCCTAAGTGAATATCTTAAACGTAATTCTTGAGATTCACCTGAAAACAACGATTCAAGACAAATCATTAAGTCAATTAATTTTTCTTCTAAACGAAAAACGCCTAAGGAACGATAATAATAGAAAATAGCATTTCTCAAGAACCGTTTTTGTTTATTTTCACAATAGCTCTAACGAAGTTGAATTTCTCTATTGTTTTTACGAGCTTAGGAATATTCTCTTTTCTTTGTTCATCTGTTGGCATTGGAATCATTCTAAGGGACTCTGGAGGATACTTTGTTTGACCAAAAGGGATTTCAGATGATATTTTTGATGCGACAGAACCAAACACCACTTCAGTATACCTATTAGCAATTAAACCATACATTTCAATTAGATTCTTTAATACACTTTTCATGTTGTCAGTGAGGCCATCTTTATCTTTTTCATTTTTAATAGTTGTTTTCAAAAACACATTAGCATCATCTTGTTTTGTTCCTTTTATCAGAACATGATTATTAAGAAGAATCTCATCTGGGGCTCTCAAACCTTTTACAGCAAAACCAATCTGCCAATCTTCCGTAACCATTTTTACATTACCAAAATATATTTTCTAATATTATAGCGCTGTGAATATAAAACTTAATTACAGAAATAAGAAATCAGGAAAGAACCTTTAATCCAGCGCGCGCTAGACTATAAAGAGACTTTAGGATTAAATTTTAATCCCAAACCCACACACACGTGTGATTATACGTTAAAATGAAAGTTGTTTATTTGAAGTTTTCGTCGTGTTAGTAATTGTTGGAAATTTTTCTAAATGACTACAAAAATACTTGTTTATTTCTTGCACTAATTCTTTTAATTGTGATAAAATATTATTAATTTCTGTTACAGCTATTCTTTTTGCTACAGCATCAAAGACAATGTGTTTCTCATCATATCCTCCTTTAGATGTTGTGAGAACTATGAAAGCTTCTCCATCTAGGAATTCCATGACTCCTCTTGATGCGGGATGATGTATAATGAAATCATCTCGTAGATCTTTAATCGTTTTGAACCATTGAGATTTTTTATTAAGAATCTGAAATATTTTTTGTGCGTTTTTTCCTCCATAATTCGCAATGGCTTTTCTAAAAACGGTAAAATTCTTGTTTCCAATCTGTTCTTTAAATGACCAACTCAGAAATCTTGCTAACTTATCCATAAAGATAACAATATTCACAAATAGAGTTTTAACATCTAAATTTATGTAATTTATTATCGGGCTAAGTTTTTCATATTCTTCCGCTTCATCAGGAGTCCATTCTCTTCCTGTAGAGCGTGCTATTTCAAACAATTCTTCTCTACGATTAAAACTTTCAAAATCAGTGTTTAACCTATGTACAATGAAAGAAATATCATAAAAAATAAATCGTAAATCAATAGAACGCAACCAGAGTTTTTTTATTCTAAATTTCTTCATTTTGGTTTTCTGTGTTTCTAGTTTGTGAATAAATTCTTTAAGATAAAATTCTCTTCTCACATTAATATCCTGCAACGGGGGAATCATTACTGAACGAGAACGCTTCAAGTCAGTGATTTTGTTTAGCTTAGACATACTGTAATCCATCCCCTCACATGTACTTAGGTTGAAATACCAAGACTTTAAATTTTTTAAAAGTATTCAGAAAATTCTTTCATTTTATTAATTATTAAGGAGATTTGGCAATTGTATACTCCTGTTTTTACTGGATTCTTCAAGTATTCAATAATGTAATCCAATGTAATCATCCATCAATTAGGATTAAAGATAAAATAAATATTGTTAATATTAGCTAGCTACTTTGAAATTAGTGCTTTCAAATACTTCATTAATTTCTAAAAGTGCCCTTTCACCCCAATAAGTAAGGAAATTAACATACTCTCTCAATGAGTGTATTTTTGTCGTTTTACAGATGTTTTGTGCTGTTGGCACTTCTATATTTTGAGGGGTTTGAAATTTTTCTAAAATATTATCATGACTCCGTCCAAACTTTAAATGTTGTATTGCCATTCCAATTTCTTCATATTTTTCCCGTAATTCACGAAATATAACAAGTCCATTTTGATTCAATTTATCAAGTTTTATATATAAAGAAGTGCCTAACGAAGGCTCAGTAAATGGGATTAATTCTTCATATTTGTTATATAGTGTTTCGGAAATGGCTGAAAACCATTTCTCTTCGAAAAGTTCTTGAAAGCCTAACCAATCTACTAACATCACATTAGTATTTCTAACCGCTTTAAAAGCTCCTTTTTGAAATCCATTACTAGAGATAATTATTCCAACATTTGCTCCATAATCTTGTATGATTGTTCTAAACGAGTGAACAATTGTTTGCGGGACACGTCTTTTCCAATACTTGCACTCATTTACATAAACTATGTTTGGGGATTGTGTTTCATCAACAGCAAACACGTCAACTTCAACTATTCCTCTAACAGTACTAATTTCATATTCAATTTCAGTTTTGTAACCAAGGTCTCTAAATATTTCAGCTACTTTTTCCTGTAAATCTTTCCAGTTAGTCGGAAACTCGTGATCTATCATAACCTTATCTAGAATTGATTAATTATATAAAAAATACTATGCGTGTGTAATTATAATCATTGTTCAAAATAATCCAGATTTTTTTCTTTATTTTGATACAGGTGCTTCTCAACATAGCTAACTAGTAAAAAAAGTTAGTTATGTAGTTGATGAAAAATAATAATCCAACCATTGAGTGAAATCGAGTGGTTTATCCTTAGTTAAGAATTTTTGAATTGAATCACGGAGTTTCTCTTCAATTAAATTAATGAATTCGAGTTTTTTTAATTTCCAATCAGATGATATTGTAACTTCATCAGGAAGTTTAGGAATATCACCATGAACAACCTTTCCTCTAAGATCATATGCTTTTCTAATCAATTTGTATGTTTGTTTTCGTTTAACTGAATCTTTTTCTAAGAATAGTGACGTGTTTAATGCTAGTCTAAATCGAAGTTCGCCGTCGTGAGGTAAGTATAATGCTTCAAATCCTATCATTAAATCTATTAGCTTATCAATTACCATTCTTCTTTGAGTAGAAAAAATCAGCCTTCTAACAGCTATATCGATCTTCTGAGTACGAGGTCTAAATTTTTTTAAGAAAATGATGAAATCACTACTTTCGTTCTCTTCCAAAATGTATGGAGACCTAATTGGATTCAATATGGGTGTTTCAAGTTCAAAATATGGATTATGTAAAGAAGGTGGATATGATATTGGTACACAATATCCTATGCCATATCCAAACGAACCTTTTTTAAAGGCAATTAATGCCCAAAGAGTCTCTTCTATAATTTGATTTAACCTCTCATCTCGAAACCTGCCATCACCTGATGTATATTCAATAACTAAAGCGAACTTACAGTCAGGAATTTGTTCTTTATAAAGCCTTAAAGGTAAATCTCCAACAAACATTTGATAATAAGCGTGTCG
>JAEOTI010000323.1 GCA_016839955.1 Candidatus Hodarchaeota archaeon
GTCCTTTGATAACTATGTCCACAACTGAGCCCATGGTTAAGATAGGTTGATTGGGACTCAACATCTAGAAACATTGGCAATAACTGAGGTCATGATAATGAAAAACAATCTCGTTAGTCGAGCTTTTGAATTTGCATATAGAGTTCATGGACAAACATCTCGTAAAGGATCAACAATCCCATATATTGTTCATCCGCTTAATGTAATGACCATTCTACTAAAAAGTAATGTATCAGAAGAATTGCTTGCTGCAGCACTCCTTCATGATGTTGTAGAAGATGAGGATATAACTTTTCAAGAATTAACAGAACAATTCGGTAATGAAGTAAGTTTTCTTGTAGAACAAGTTACTGAACCTCTTTCTCTAATTGAGAAATCTCAAAACCGAAAAGTTACTTGGAAAGCTAGAAAAGAACACACGATTCAATCACTTCAAAAAGCGACTCTTGATGTTAAAATGCTCTCCTGTGCTGATAAATTAGCCAATATTTCGGATATGCTTTATGATCATGCTAATATTGGAGAACAGTTATGGTTGAGATTTAATGCCTCAAAAACAAACCAGAAATGGTATTATGACTCACTTGTAGAGGTATTTGCTCAAGAACCTTATAGTTTATCAGAGGTACCTTATTATCAAGAGTTTAGGGAAAAAGTGATTGCTCTTTTTCATTAGAAATTATCTTTATTCAAAACAAGCCAGAATTTCTTGTCTCCAGTCAGTTTCTTCTTCAGTAAGAAGAGCTAGCAAACCAACAATTTCAAGCAAAGAATTAATTTTCTCCCAATCTAAGGAACTGATCAGTGCAGCAGAATTTTCATCTGCATTTTTCATTAATTCTGTCCCAAAATCTGCTAAACTGCTTTTGAGCTTCCAAACAACAGATCTTAAATTATTTTCAGGCTTAGCATTCATATTTAACCTCTTACCTATAAGAATCTCCAAAGCTTTGAAATAATCGGTATCGTTACACTCTTCGTCAGAAGAATCCCATTTTTTCCCCTTTTTAGGGAAAAAAATCTTAGCAGTTCGCATATAAAGAGTCTCTGTTCTTAATTTTTTCTTTTCATCACTCCAAACACGCTTTCCTGCCTGTACAACCAGTTGGCCTTCTTCTAACCGTTTTAAATAACGATAGATAGTCTTATTCGATTTTTCTTTTCCCTCATCTAAGAAGGCTTTTTCAAATTCTTTAAAGGTCATGTAAGTATTAGAACGTAAAAGAGTTAGTATAAACATCAGATTTTTGTCATAAAACAGTTCAATTGCTTCATCGTCAGTTATTTCTAGTACAAAAGCTTGTTTTTGTGTTAAAGCATCCTGTGCATTCAGATCAGACATTTTCTACCACTTTTATTGGGATTAGTTCATTCTTGCCTTCATGGGAAGAGATATATATATCCTTCTGAGAAGAGTTCTCAACATTGTTGAGAAAATTCTAGGAAAATATGAAAATGGAAATTACGTATAAGTATTGGCAGAAAGACGCGGGATTTGAGGAACTCCAAGCGAAGATCTATATGGAGAATAATCCTAATCAGCAACCGCCAGTTACTGCAAAAGATATTGTTACTCGTTTTGAGAATGAGAAAATTGATCCAAAGACTGTAAGGTATGCTTTTGTGGATGAGAAACCTATTGCATATATCCAAGCAAGAGATTATCCAGAACCTAAAGAAACCCACCTTGGTTATCCTTGGGCAATGCCAGGTTGTCCTGAAAAGATTCAGGATAAACTCTTTGATGAGATGCTTTCTTATCTAAAGACTCGGGATGTTGGTTTTGATATTCGAGTGAACGGATATGTCAATAATGAAAATATTATGAAATTCATCAAAGGTAAATCAACCCTAAAAGAAATTGGTCAAAATTTGAGACATGAATTAGATGTAAAACAAATGAGCCAATTAGTTCCCTCTGAAGGAGATTACAATATTCGTAAAGCAAACACAGAAGATGTTGATATCCTTGTTCAGCTTATCAAAGAGGATGGAAGATACTCTGGACAATTTTCTAAAGATGAAGAAATCGCTCAATACTTTTCTGAAAGGGTATTACCGGATAATCATTGTTTTTTGGTTTTCAAGGATAAGAAGCTTGTCATGGCGACAGCTCCACTAGTAACCACACTTCCTGGTGATTCAGAGGAACGATTAATCCTAAGATTTCACAGTTTTTTGCCAGATAATGATCAAGCTTTAATGCCACTTTTAATACATGTCGCTAAAGAATGTGTATCCACTACAGGAATGGAATCGAAGAATCTGGCTATGTTTGAAGGGTTTGGAGACTCTCAAACAGTAAAGGACTCAATAAAAGCCTTAAAACCTGTTAAAAGTGAAGTTACTGGCCTAGTATTTGCACCAGCCGATTAGGAGTAATCACCTAATTTTTTTTTTTTTTAAAATGAAAATCTTTCGTTAATCAATAGATGGTTAGATGATTTATCAAGGATTGTCGTATAACCAACGATGTCTGAATCTTTATCAAATATCTGAAAATGATCAATATCGTTTAACATTAGATGAGGGAAATTTACTAGCCAAAAACCTGGTCAATCGGTTATTTATCCAATACATAGAAAAAATTTACACTAAAACCTAAAAAAGGAAATGAGGGATAAAGTACCCAAAGATTACATAGGATGTAAAACAAAAAATCTGTTATGAGGTGTTCTCTTGTCCATTCCAGAAATTTTTACCTCTATCAAATGGAAACTACA
>JAEOTI010000324.1 GCA_016839955.1 Candidatus Hodarchaeota archaeon
AATCCCAAAAGACAGCTAATTTAGTATGAGAATCGGAATATTCCAATATAAGACCTCAAATATGAATTATGATCTGACGTTTAATAATATTCAAAGGTGAATACTAATTTCTAGATTGAAGTTCTTTCGAAGTCATTAATTTTTCAGGAAGATTGGAAGGATCAAATGATAAAGAATGGAAAGCTTGATCCCAAATCATTTGTTGACATCTTGTTTCTTCTAATTCAACAAGCAATCTACATCGTTCTGTATGGACACAATTAATACATTCTTCGGAATGAAAAAATGAGGGATTAAATCCTTTAGTAGTAATATATTTTGATATTAATTGTATAACCTCGTTTATTGTGGTTGGAGAATATTCGACTGAATGAATGCTTTCTGGAGTAAGAATCCGAACATTTTGAATAGAAACTGAGTAAAAAGTCTGAATGACCATTGCTGTTAAGATTGCTTGTGTTTTAGCGACTTGGAGAAACGTATCCGAGAGTTTGAGTTCCCAGACTGCAGCCTGATTGTTGTGAATCGCATAAAGATCTGGTTTGACAACTATTTGGTTTTCAAAAAGACTTATTCGTTCCTCAAAATGAGGGGTGCCCCCAAAAACTTGATTTACAATCTCTTGGGGAGTAAAGGATTCCTCAGTGATTAAATTTTCAATAATCCATGTACCAAAGGTACAAAATAAGGCATAAAACTCATTATGAATTAGTCGAAGAAAATCTAAAGGAATGTCTTCCACTTGTTCTAAATTTTCGAAAACCAGATCTGCAGCTGTATCTAAATTTTGTGACAAAGTTTCAGAAGAAACGTCTCCTCTATCCCAAATATCTTCTAACCAGAGATAGTTCCAACGATGGAAAGCTTTGTGTAAGAGTCGTCCTGTAAAAAGTTTCAAGTTGGTCGGGGTGAGCCAATAATTATTAAGAAAGGCTGCATTAGGGCAGTAACTCATCCAACCAATGGTACTAGCCCAAAAAGGTGATGAATTATAGAGTTGGGGGAAAATTGATTCAAAGAGTGAAATGTCAGTCATGGCTATCAATAATTATATAGATTGATGATTTTAATACTCCGAATGGCATTATTAGAAAGCTTTATATTATATGCCAGAATTAATAAAATAGTGATTGTAATGAAGCAGTCTAGTTTGTTTTGCGTTCTGGTCTTATTTATCGTCATAATAAATCCTTCTTCAGTCACTAGTAGTACCAAAAATGATTTACGCTATCAAGTGCAATTGGGAGATTCTGTAACTTATATTGTAACAAAGAACCACATTTTTGGATCGAACGATATGTGGACATATTATAATACTACAGTCACTGAGGGGACACAGTTTGAAGTAGAAGTTACAGAGCTAAAAATCATTAAAAGAAAAGGAGAGCCATCTATTATAGATTCTGTCATTGGGCACTTCTATTTTGAGAATAGTAGTATTGAACGATATTTATCAAATTATATTCCTAAGCCTCCTAATCATTCTAGTAGGGGAGTATTAATACGGACTTTAGAAAATAAACTTAGTTGGCAAGAGTATTATGTTGATAATTATACAAATACTAATTATCGGCGCTGGATTGAGGGGGAGATTCTGTATGAGAGGCATCTCAGTAATATGAAGATTGTGGGGTATAATCTTCGAACAGGTTGGTTAGTATATTATTATAGTGAGAAGTTTGATACTACTTATGAAGTACAAGCGCTTCAAATACCTGATAATGGAAAAACCTTTGATATTACTTTAATTTCAGTTGTTTCGAGTTTAAGTTTTGGAATAATAGTTGCTCAAGTCTTGTCATCCAGGAAAAAATCTTAGTTTTGAATTAAGACTTGTGGATAGGGGGAAATTCGTGTTGAAAGGCCTTACTAATGATATCAATACAACTTTCATGTTGAGGACATCGGAACCCTTGCATTATTCGAGCTATCTCAAGTAGAGGCATATCCTGTTGTAACAGATTTGAAGCAAATCGTCCTATTATTTCTAGCAGACTGCCTACACAACTCCCACTCTTGAATTTTGAAAAAAAGAAGAAGATTTCACGGGGACTACCTTGATCATAAGAGATTGTGATATAAATAGGCCCACATCCCACCGATATCTTACAGGTAATACTTGGAAGGTTGTGGGGGCGTTGATAGGGTTCTGGAAGACTTGTGTCTGATATGTTAGGGGTAGTAGATTCCATTTTCCTCAGAAGAATATGGTCTTGAACAGTTATAAACTTCTTAATGACAATATCCTAGTTCTCTATTCAATTCAAATGTAGTCTTCCTATTATAAGTGACAAATTTCATACATACTGGTGATCGATCAGTGTATGTTGACTCGACTCAACTAAAACAGACTGGACCAGCACTTCTACCGTTAATAACGACATTAATTTGTTTTCTATTAGGGTTAAAAACAATCTATATTGCTATATTGACCGTGGGAGTAGCTATTCCTGTAGGATTATACAGTCGAAGGTTATTTGAATCAGAAGAATCATCGTATACTATGCGAGAACCAGATGTTACTTTTTGGATTCTGCAAGAAGCACCTAATGTTGTTGTCACGAAAGCTCGAAACGAAATCGCTCGTGTTATGGGTTATAAAAAAATAACCCGTCGTCCACAACGAGAATTAGTCTATAGCCTTCAGACAGGGATCAGTAATTCGCTGTTAACAATGGGAATTGCTGATAACATGTATGGGACGTTTATAGTTGTCCGGTTATTAGATCGCAGTCATCAGAATGATCCGCACTTGATTGAGGATGCGAAAAAACATTTTCAGATATTTTTTGATATGATAAGTCAGAAAATTCCGGGGTTAGTCTTAGAAGATCCAACACAGGATGAATTACGAGCATTAACTGGAATACCAAATTTAAGTATCCCAAAGGATGATTCACCAACAATTTCTCAAGAAAAAACATCAATTTCACCAATAAATTCACGGAATGAGATTATTTCAAAGAATAAACCTGTTAAGACACCTTCCCTAGACACATTTGTTAAAAAAATGACTCCTGTAACTGTTCTAGAAGAAAGTAGAAGTACAATTGAAACAGATCTTGTCAGAGAATCACCATTGGATCAGTTTATTTCTATGATGGATTCTTCTACAATTAATACTAATGAATCACTTACCTTAGAAGAAGACAATTTACCTTGTAGATTTGTTTTAGATGGTAGTAATGTCGCAAAACATAATATGAATGTGACAGGAATAGCCTGCCTAGAAAATCTAATTATAGTAAGAAAGAAATTTTTAAAATTAGGACAAGTAAAAATTATTGCGAAAAAGAATCTTCGACAATATATTGATAGACCAGAAGAATTTGATGCGATGGTAGAAAAGAGAGAGATTAACGAAGCTCCTTATAGTCGGGATGAGAAGGAAGGAGAATTGGACGACGAGACAATAGTGAGATATGCGTATGAAAATGATTATTATGTTATTTCAAATGATCTATACAAGAAAGAAGACATAAATAGCGATTTTTTACGTGATGAGACCACTCAAGCATGGTTACGAACTCATCGGATACCATATTTTATTTATGAAAAAGAATGTATTTTCTATGATTTACAAATACAGGAACCAGGGTTATTAACAGACTTTAATAAACTGATAACTTATGAAAAAGACACACGAAAAGAGAAAATCGCTGTAATAGATGCTTATGATGTAATAAGAAATAATAGTGGGTATAACATCTCTCAGTTAACAAAATTGCAAAAGGATCTCGAAGAAAGAGAAAGAATGCAAACTATTGTCATAATGAATCCCAAACTGCGATATAAGAAAGACCTGAAAGAAGAATACGAACGAATGAAAGTAGATGGATTGTTCTATGAACGACCTGCAGGGACAATGGGAGAGTTCTTTGTTATTCGATTGGCTCAACAATTGGGAGGATGGGTGGTCTCTAATAGTCAGTTCAGTTCATTTTGGAAGGAATTGGAAGAAGATTTTGGTGATTTGAAAGTTTCGTTGAAAAATTGGTTAGAAAAGCGACAGGTGAGGTATCAAATCATTGGAGATCAAATTACATACATTCCAACTGATTTTAATCCGTTCTTTAATGTCAAAAGGAAAGAAAAAGGGAAAACGAAAGTAAAAAAAAGATGTACAACCCTTTGATAAGGAAAAATTCAAAGAGAAATTCATTCAGGAGTTATCATGTCTGAAAAAACAACACAATATGATTCTCGCAACGATGGCCGCTATCCGTAAAGATCCTTCCATGAATGGATTAACTCATACAGCAAAGAAAGTCTCGGCAAAACGAGTTGTAGAATCTCTTATGAAAATTAAAATCCTTTTTAATATTTTTGAAAATGTACCAAAAGAACTTTCACAAATTATAGAAACATATCAGGAAAGTTTGATACAAAATATTGAGATAGATGATGAGATTGAACCGGACAAAGTCTGGGACTTGATTTCAAATATCCTGAATCAACTCCATCCGTTAATTGTACAATTTGAAAAATTAGAATTACTGCCAAATAATGGAAATGGAAAAGATCAAAAAAAAGATCAAAAAGATGATAATACTTCTTTGTTACTATAAAATGACACTGTTGATGAGAAATCAATTCAATTAAAGATTGAAAGACCTTTATGGATGCATTTTTTCGAAAACAAACCAGAAATAGTAATTCCTAATTTATCTTTAAATGAAACCTGGATTCAGAGACTAAAAATGCTAATTACGAATAATTAATAATAATGGCAACAATATTGATCTCTAAGCTTGTCTGATACACATAGACATCTTCGACTTTAACAGTCAAGATGTGTAGTCCTCTCGTTACTAGTGTAGAAGAGAGGTTAAATTCTCCATTTAATATCCAATCCAGTAAAACAGTTCCATCTAATAGAACTTGAAATCGTTCTGTGGAAGAAATATTAAAGAAAAAGACCTCATTGACTTCTACGACATTTCCTTTAGGAGAGAGACTATCAAAAAAGAGAAAATTAATCTGAGCTACATTCCAGACTTCAGTTGTGGTATTAGCTGAATCAATTGTTCCTTCGATTTTGACTACAATTGGTCCTTTAGTATCTGAAACCGTCCAAAAG
>JAEOTI010000325.1 GCA_016839955.1 Candidatus Hodarchaeota archaeon
AGGTGTGCCTGAAACCCTCAGGTCTTACCACTTCTCCACAGGCATTTAACGTCTCTGACGAACTACCAGCGACGGAATAGTTAGGATGTAAGCATAACCGTTTTTATTTAAAATTAAAACTAAAGAAAAAAAGAAGAAGAGAACGTTTTACATTCCCTTTTCAACATTAACAACTATTTGTTTTGCAGCCTCGACAAAACGATCTGCATCAGCTGCAATGGCATACTCTACCTGCAATAAATTTGGATTCATGCCTGAAGAATCCATAAGGTCTTTCAGAACGGCTACACGATTACGAATTGTCTCATGGCCTTTCTCAAAGTGACATTTACCTTCCTGACAACCTACGACCAAAACACCACCGGCACCAGCTTCAAACGCAGTGAAAATATGGCGTGCAGAGACATGAGCACCACATTTCACTTCGATAACTCGAAGGTTTTCAGGGTATTTCATGCGAAGGTGACCCGCAGTGTCTATTGCAGCATAAGCACACTCAAAACAAGAAAAGACAGCAACGAGAGGTTTGTCACTCTCTTTAGCATCCGCGAGACAAGCACGAATAACACCAGCTTCGTGTTCTGGAGGATTCTCAAAGAAATCTAATTGAATCGCTTGCGTTGGGCAGCTCCCTACACAAGTAGTACAACCATGACAACGCATAGCGTTGACTTGTGGATGCATCTTTCCATCAGATTCTTCCACTAGATCTATGGCTTCATATGGACAAACAGTGACACACGTTCGACAGCGACTACAGATATCTAAATCGATTTTAGCAATAGGGAATTGTTTTGATGCTGAACTACGACTGAGTACCCCAGCAATCCGTGATGCCGCACCACTGGAATACGCAACGGTTGTAGGAACATCCATAGGTGCAATTGAAGCTCCAGCAAGGTAAATTCCTGCCTGTTTGGTGTTAAATGGTCGAATCTTTGCGTAGAGATTTTTAAAGTGACCATATCGGTTTAACTCGAGATCTGCCATTGCAGCTATTTCTTTTGTGCCTTTTGAAGGAAGCATTGCGACAGTCAAAACGACCATATCAGATTCAATGGCTTTCACTTGTTTTTCGAGTGTATCTTCGGTGTTTACCACAAGTTTTCCATTTCCTATCGATTCAATAGAGCCTGGTCTTCCTCGGACGAATCTGACACCCAGATCTCGTGCATAATCATAGTACTGCTCGTAACCATTACCAACTGTTCGCATATCGATATAACAGATTGTAACATCAGTTTCAGGAAATTTCTCTTTAATTCGGACAGCATGTTTTAGAGAAACCATACAGCCAACATTACAACACTGTTCGTAGTGTTTTTTACTTCGAGAGCCGGCGCAGTTAATAACAACTACCTTATTTGGATGACTTTTATCTGATGGTCGTAGAAAATTACCATTAGTAGGACCAGAAATATCAAGGATACGGGCTAACTGAGTCTGAGTAATTACATTTTCAAAACCTGGTTGACCATAACCGTACTCCGTGATTTCGCTTGCGTCCATTTCTTCAAAACCAGTTGTAAGTACGATAGCTCCAGATCTGATTGTTTCCATTATATTCTGCATAGATAAATCTATTGCATTCACTTTACAGACATCAGCACATTTTGTGCAGCCTTCAACACAGTTTTCCTTGTCTACAACGTAGGCGGAAGGAATAGCCATCTGAAATGGACGGTAAATCGCTTTTCTTTTCGACAATCCAAAATCTCGTTCATTGGGTACTTCTATTGGACAGGCTTCTTCACATGCACCACACATAGTACATTTGAGGTGATCAACATAGGTTGGTTTCTTTTCAATTTCAACTTCAAAACCACCTACACTACCCCGAATGTCTTTAACTGTTGAATTAGTATGCATATTAAGACGAGGATCTCGAGCGAATCCAAATCGGTAGATACAATGCCGTAAGTTTGAACTGGTTAGACCTACTTCACCAGGTGTTGATAAACATTGAGCACAATCATTGACGGGGTAAAAATAACCTAATTTTGCCGCAAGTCCACCAAGGATAGGTTCTTGTTCAATTAAATCAACATGGGTGCCCATGTGCATCAGATCTTGTGTAACATGCATTCCTGCTGTTCCGGCACCAATTACAACTGCATTTTGGTTTATTGGAAATGCATATTTCCTAATATCTTTCAAATACTGGGATTTCGTAATCGCATAATGAAGGAGAGTCTTCGCCTTTTGTGTACAGGCTTCTTTGTCATCATGAACCCAAGCACATTGCTCCCGAATGTTTGCTACTACAAATTTGTCTCTCCCAAGTTTTTTCATGCCTGGTCGGAGTAATGGAGCAATATATTTTGGTGAGCATCCAGCAAAAACTACTCTATCAAGATCTTGTTCGACAATTCTCTTCATGAATTGAGGAATACCATCTTTTGTGCAAATTTCATTGTGAAGTTCAACGAAATCTGCATTTTCTTCGGCATATTTCTTTAATTCATCCCAATCGATATTATCAATGGAAGATGCACAATTACATAAGAAAACTCCTAGCTTCATTTTTAGACATCCTCCTCTGAGTTCCAGTTATTCAACCTTTGTAGGACCTTTCCTTGGGAATTAACAATCTCCACTTGAGTAGCTATACGCCCGGGGGCTACAGCATGAGTTGCACAGGAAAAGCATGGATCATAAGCCCTAATAACCATCTCAAGACGATTCAATAACCCCTCAGAAGGTTGATCATTTTGTATTAGGTCAAATGCAGCTTTTTTAACAGCCATATTGATCGCACCGTTGTTTCCTACGGTTGCAACTACTAAATTGCAGTCTACCATTACCCCGTTTTTATCTACTTTGTAATGATGGATCAGAGTCCCGCGATGGGCTTCTACACACCCGATTCCATCGCCTTCTCGAAGTTCTACCTTCTTGCGAATATTAGAACTCGTAATTAGTGGGTCTTCTAGTAATTCCACACAGTACTCAGCAGCAAACATTGTTTCAATTAAACGTCCATAATTGTAGAGTAACGTTCTGTTAATTGGATGATGCCATTTTGCTCGAAATTCTTTGAACATCTCATTAGCCTTGTCCGTTGGAATCATATCTGCCACGTTTAAACGTCCCAGTGGACCGACTCGATAAATTCCTTGAGGCCAACCTAATTTTTTAAAGTATGGAAATTTGAGATAACTCCAATCTTCAACTCTTTCAGCAATATAATCGAAATACTGCTCAATTGGAAATTCGTCTAGAATTTGTCCACCAGATCCCATAGCTCGTAGTTTACCATCATAAAAGTCCATGGCACCACCATTTTTAACCAAACCGAGGTTTCCAACTTCGATAACCCCAAGAGTGTTCACGACATCCTTATATTGATCAAAAAGGGGATTTGCTATCTCTAACGCCTCTGGTAAAAAGGAATCACGTAACCATTTAGTCTCTTGAAGAAGTGAATCTCGTTTCTCAGAAGTTAGGGGAGCTGATTGTCCACCTGCAACACAAGATACTGGATGAACTCTTTTTCCTCCAACTGCACGAGTAATCTTCTGACCAACAGCTCGTGCTCTAATTACCTTTTTCACAAACTCAGGGTTTACTTCCAAAACTCCTAAGACATTTCTTTTTGTTGGGTCTCCATCGGGTCCAATAATTAAGTCGGGCGCGGCTAAGTAAAAGAAATGAAGTACGTGGGAATGGATATAACTTCCATATTGCATTAATTCCCGAAGTTTAAAAGCTGGTTCGGGTATATCATGAGGACCAAGTCCAAACGCTGAATCGACAGTCTTCCCCGAACAAACATGATGAGGAGCGTGACAGATCCCACACATTTTAGGTAAAATCAATGGCATTTCTTCGATTAGACGACCTTGTACAAATTTTTCATAACCACGAGTTTCTACGATCTTTGTTTGGGCATCTTGTAATTTTCCTTCGTCATTTAAAATTAATTTGATTTCACAATGTCCTTCTACCCTTGTGACGGGTTCTACCTTAATAATTCGTTCACCCATTTTCTCACTTCCTCCGTTTCGAACCAAATTGAAATGGTTTCGCTGTAGGGAAGGTGTACATATATAGTTGGCCTACAGGATCAGGTATTGCTTCTTTGATACCTTTTACCCCTCCAGGTGTTTCTGTACCGAAAGTTGAGAGAAAATTTAATGCATCAAGACCAGAATCTACTGCTGTAGGAAGAGGTCCATGACACCCTCTACAAGGCACTCCGACTTCTAAGCAACGAGCTGCACATAGATTCCGGGTTACGGGACCTAAACAAATATATCCTTGCTCATTAAAACATTTGTTTGGATCACAATCCCCACTGGACTCATACCATCGTCTTAGCCTCTCCGGTTTTGTGTTTGTTCTGTTTGGTTGTCGTGGACAACCATCACAAATAGATTTATTCGTGAAAATGGGCTCTTGACCATTTAACAACGCCAACAACACTTCAGCGATTAGTTCTGGTACGGGAGGACATCCGGGGATTTCATAATCGACTTTGATTACAGATGAAAGAGGTACAACCTTATCAGTTAAGGGGGGAAGATCATCACGTGGTTCATGCCCTATAGGATTGTCTGTAGTAATAGTTGTGCCAAAAACGTGGTCATAAATTTCTTGAGTCGTGAAAAGGTTAGCTAATCCTGGTATACCTCCATAAACTCCACAGGATCCTAATGATACAATTACGTCACAATTTTCTCTCATTTTTTTCGCTACTTCGATATTCTGCTGATTTCGAATACCGCCTGAAATTATACCAACATCAGCAGGAACAAACTCTTTGACATCCATTAAAACTGGACAACGAACGATGTCTGCAAGTTCTAGGACTTGAAGTAATGCATCATCCGTGTCTAATAAACTTACTTCACAACCTGAGCAAATACAAAGCCAGTCGGTTGCGATTCTTGCCTTTGCCATAAAATTCCTCCATTCTTTGTATGAAATCTGATGATAATTAATCTGATTCTAATAAGTTAACTATTGAATAGAAAGAAGCTAAACCTATTCTTGTTTTCCCCAAAATTTTAGTCTTATCTAACTTTGCACGAACTAGGAACCAACAGACCACAAGTTGGCCTTAAATGATTCTTTCTAAAATTGATTTTTTCAATCTTTGTAAGTAACTGTTTCTTTTTCTGGAAAAAAACTATCTAAACAAAAGGAATTTGGAAAAATGAAGAACAATAAGAATCCAATTATTTCAAAATTGAGAAAATTGTTGTATTAAACAAGTTAGATCAAAAAATTAAAACAAAAAAGTAGTAAGATGTTGTTGAAAAATTCATTTAGTCAATTTTGTATTCTATAATAATCAGAGAAATTACAAAAAATTGCATGAGTTGATCTTATGGTAAAATTTGGAATTGAATTCGTTCCAGAAGCCCCATCTTCTCAGGTGGCTTATTTTTCAAGCTTAGCTGAACAAACCGGTTTTGAGTATGTTTGGATCACCGATCATTTCAACAATCGAAATGTTTGGGTTGGACTGACTAATGTTTCGATTTTAACTAACTCAATAAACGTGGGAACAGGTGTTACAAATCCTTACTGTACCAACCCTGTCGTTATTGCTTCAGCCATTGCCTCTCTTGATGAATTGAATAATCACAGAACGATTTTAGGTCTTGGTCCTGGGGATGAGGTCACACTTCGGAACCTTGGTGTTGAACGAGCTAAACCATTAAGAGGGATGCGAGAATCCTGTGAAATAATCCGAAAACTATGGAAAAGAGAAGAAGTTACCTATGAGGGAAAAGTATTCAGTGTAGCCAAAGCAAAGCTTGGTTTCAAAGTTAAACGAATTCCACCTATTTATTTGGCTGCTCAAGGTCCGATGATGACTAAACTGGCTGGAGAAATTGCTGATGGGATATTAATCAATGCCTCTCATCCAAAAGATTACGAAGTAGCTAAGAAATTCATTCAAGAAGGGATTGAGAAGGGTGGTCGAAAGGATATCGATTTATGTGCATATGTTTCCTTTAGTGTTGATAAGAAAAGTGAGAAAGCAATTAATGAAGCTAAGATTGTCGTCGCCTTTATTGTAGCTGGATCCATTCCAATGATTTTGGAACGCCACGGAATTCCAAAAGAACAAGCTGATCAAATCAGTACCTTTCTATCTAAGGGTAAATGGGGAGAAGCAATAGGAGCAGTTACACCTGAGATGACCAACGCATTTTGTGTGGCGGGGACACCTGATGAAGTTATTGAAAGAATTCAGAGCCTTATGGGCGCTGGTGTTACCCAATTAATTTGTGGCTCACCTCTTGGTAAAAACATTCCAAAAGCCATTAAACTGATTGGTAAAAGCGTAATGCCTGCTTTTCAAACTTAAGAGATAAAAAATATCTCTTTTTTTTCTTTTTTCAAACCGTTTTTGCAGTCCACCAAAGATCAGCTACATTATTGCTTATGGGATCTGTCGCTTTTACTAACCAAAGCTCTTGATTCAACCAACGCTTTAGTACGGCTTGTAAGTTCTTAAAAGTGTCTAAATACAAGAATTTAGATCGTGTAATTTTAGGATAAATTTTTGTTAATAGTTCTGTGAAAGTACAAGGTCTCCCAATCTTGTTAATTGTAGCAATAGTAATGTCTCTCACAAAAATCGAGAATTCAGTTTCTGATATGTGTTTATTAAACTTTAATTCACTTTTCCTTCGTTTCTTATGGAAAATAAAAATATAATCTCCAATTGCCGCATTTAATGGTTGAGCAAGAGCCTTAAAGCTGATACGTCGAGATGGCTGATGGTACAAGTCCTCTAAAGTGAATCCCGCAGCAATCGCGCCCTGAACCATTATTTTCCAAATCTGAAGGTTAGTAGTGTGGAATGTTAGAACCAATTTCTTCTCTGGCTTGAGAACTTGATGCATCTCTTTGAAAGCAACTTCGATGGATTGTTCAAAAGCCGAGATGTCTTTTTGTTGTTTTACATTAATTGTAATTTCGTGTGAATGATCTCTTTCAAATCCAAGCCAACTTGCCCAAATAGTATTGAGCTCATAATATTGAATCGCTCCGCCATATGGAGGGTCTGTTAAAATTAAATCAACACTTTCTAGATTTAAGATTGTATTTAATTTCGTCACAGAACATTTCTTAAATAGAATTTTGCTTTTTGTAAGTTTATCAATCTTAGATACAATCTCTATGGTGGAAAGATGCTCTTGGGAGTCTTGAAAAGCTCGAATAAGTCCCTGACGACCGAAAAATGCATTTGAAACCAAATCTAAAACATTACGTTCTTGATTCTTTGAAGGAATCCAATAACTTGGGCGACCCCAATGGGAAGAAAGTGGTCGTGATTTCCTATCAGGACTTAATTTACTAGCCAAATGTAGAATTGATGAGAACCCAAAAAGTAAACAGTTTTTTACAACACTATTATAAGAATTAATGATTTTTTCATGTATAAGTCCTAAAGCCAGAAGGTTTCTTCTTGTATAAAGCTCCTGGATAGATTTATGTCCTTCACTTTTAAGAAATGGTGTTCCATCGGGATATTGAAGTAGAAAGGAAGGTAATGAGGGAGGTAGTGGTGTTTTGTCTATTATTTCGATGGTATTTTGGTCATTCTCATCGGGAGTTTTCTGGAACATGCCACAAAGAGCACAATGTCCTCTAATCACGGTAGGATAAGGTAAATTGCGGACCCAAACCGAAACTTTAATCGTAGCTTTATTTGAACTACAAATAGGACATTTTGTCTCGTAGTAAGGCTGTAATAGTTGACTAACAACTGAAAATAATTCTTCGATTGTACTCTGAATCTTGACATCTTTTCCTATTACTGTTGTCTGTCCGATGAATATTCCAACAGGATCAATGTCAGATGCAATTACAGCACGACCTTGTTTGGCTGCTTCAATTGCAAATACACCACTTCCACAAAAAGGATCAAGCACTATATCCCCTGATTCTGAATATAAAGGAATATACTTCGATATTATATCAGGTGATTTTCGACTCCAATAAAGGTGAGTTCGATACCTAGGAGGCCTGACACTTTCTGTTATCGGGCTTAAAGATCTTCTTAAGGACAATATCATAGCCTTCCTAAACATGTAAGAAAAAAAGGGGAAAATGAGGAGGATTCAGGAATACTTATCTCCTCAAAAATTTAAAGACCAGATATTGGGCATTTTCGTTATAAAGAAACAAATTTTGAACTCACTTTTACTTCAGAACGCTTTTTTACGACTGTTAACTTCGACATCCTTTGGAAAAGCCGTTGGCGTAAGTTAACACCTGATTCTGCTTCCCATCTGTCCTTAAGAATTAACCCTATGATGATGTCAATTGGAAAGAGGAACGCTTTTCCTATAGAGTTTAATATTACCAGTCCTGGGTCATTAGTAGGCGGTTCTCCCGTTTCCTGACTTACAACTTCTAGATTTAAGGCCATTTTTCCTATGCTTTGACCCCATTTCCATTCTGTAAGAAACAAATAGATAAATAAGACCGCTCCAAATGGTGCAAAGCTCCAGAAAAAATCAGGTCCTCGAAAGTGCATAAAATAATCTTGCTTATTTGTTGCAAAGAAAATTGACCAGCGGAAAAATTCCAGTACTGCACCGACGATGATTAAGTCAATAACAAACGCCCAAAATCTTGAACTCCAAGTTGCTATCAGAAGCTGTTCTGACTGTGGATGAGGTTGGTCGTAAGGAGCAGCACTTCTAAACCGGGTTTTAGAAAGGCTTAATCTATCACCACATGAAACGCAGAAGACATCTCCTTCCACGAAGGGAGATCCACAATTCGCACAAATTGGTTTCCCTGCTACTGCTTCAGGAAACGCTTTTTTGGCCCACTCAGGTGTTTTTTTAGTGCGATGCGCTTTAACATCAAAAATTATCAATACAATTGCTAGAGTTGTAAGCAATGCGCCAAAGATTAAAATTCCGACTCCAATTGCCCCAATCAGTGGAATTTTAGCCCCAGTTTTGAGAGCTACACTGAAACCTTCAGTAAAACCTACATTATAGACGACAAGAGACCAATTTCCTTCCTTAGGCTCCCATTTAATTGTTTTATCATGGCCATAAGCAGAAACAGCCCATGTAGGGTCGGATCCTCGAAGAGTAGTTTCTTGAGAATGTCTTTCTTCTTCATAAGTTGCGGGATCACTCCAAGGACCCCAATCAAAATTAAGTTCTTTGATGACATAATAGTTATCAGGAGCTAAGAAGCTTTCAACCTCAGCTGCGGGTGCTACTCCAATAAATACAGCGTCCCCTGTACTTCTTGCTCTAAATTTCATGTTTACGAAATCAGAAGGATCAGCCCAAGCCATTCCTTCTAAATCAATATTTATATTGATAACAAATCCTACTCCATCTCCCTTAGAGATGTTTATTTCGGGACTACTGTAGTAACCTTCGGTATCCTGAATTAAGGGTGGAACGATTACAAGAAATAATCCCCCCAGTACAAAAGGAAAAGCAAAAATTGCTAATATAATCCCTGCAATTAACTTTAAGCGAGCCATTGAAACCATTCTCCTATGAACAAAAAGATAGAACAGATTGAATGTTAAAATATATATCACACAGGTCAAAATATCTTTTTCTCAATAAGGTAATATTTCTCTTACAAAGAGTTTCGAATTAAATAGCTTTGAAAAAAGCCGAATCCTAACCATTGCCTTTGAAAAAACAAATAAAAAACTATATAATTTAATTTTAAGAACTGGTTGGAGATGTCCCAGCATCCTGTGCTAAGAGAGCAGCTTTTACAATACTAAACATTTCTTGAATTTGTGCTTTGAACGGATGGGTAGCATCGAAGATCCCAGCGCCCAGTTTTAACATGGAAATCGAAAGATCTGCCTGATATGGAACTCTACCAAGGCTTGGAATGGTTAGTTTATTAAATTCAGCGTCCCATTCGTCAATTAATTTGAAAATAAACTCATCTTGGTCTTTCTGACCTGTTTGCGGAACCTGATTCCAAACAATATAATCAGAACGTCGTTTCATTTCTCGAAATGTCCCATATAGCTCCCGAATCAGATGAAGAGTTCCATCAATTCCATAACTTACAGGTCTAACTACCAATACACTAACATCAGACACGATTAAATTATTTGCTGAATTCATAGAAACGCCATTTTGGTTATCAAAAACAATCCAATCATAACCAATATCAAATAGTAGTGTCTCACGAGCTTTTATGGATTTACGAAGTGCATTTCCCCACCAATCTACTCCTTTCTCAGTGAGAAATGTTTTACCAATTTCTGGGGGTGGAGAGTAAATTACGTCAAGATTCTTGTAATTAGTTTTGTAAATTGCTTTCTCAATGTCAATTTTTCCATCTAGGAAAGTAGTCCAAGTGATTAATTGGTCAAGGGGATTTTCAGGAACTAAAATTTTATCAACTGAGGGTGCCGTTAAATCAGCATCAATGAGAAGTGTTCGGGCATTCTGTGATGAGGCAATATGGTGAGCAAAGTTTGCGGCAATAACAGTTTTGCCTGTACCTCCTTTAAAACTCTGAATCACGGCTATCTTCTTCATCGATCTTTACCTTCATTTTGGATAGTTTTGGGACGTTTTTGGAGGTTTTTTGTCCACTTTAGTCATTAAACACCTATGCTAGGGCTTTGTAAATAGTTCCTCTTTCATCTTCCAATACTTCAACATAATCCATCTTTACAAGTGTTCGCAATACTTTCCGAACATTTTCCTCTTTAAGATTTCGAATTTTTTTGATTATTTGTTCAACTGTAGTACCGTCTGGATTCATAATCAGTTCATAAGCTATAGGTTGGTGATCTTCAGGTAGGAGTCTTATCGTGCTAAGGTTAAATATTGTGACACCAAATTTTTCCCGTTCTTTAAGTAATTCGATTGTCTCATGTAAAGCTTTTATTGTGTTGTTAAGAAGTTGGGTTTTCTCTTCGTCAGTCCTCATTTTTTCCATAGATAACCTGTTAATGGACTCGTCATAAAGATGGTAGTAAATCATTTCTTTCAAGGTTGTTTCTATTTTGGATTCATAAGGTCGGAGGACTTTTCTATTGTCTTCCATATAATGAACTGTAACAACTACCAGTCTTCCGTGTGCTAAAATTCGAGAATCTATTGAGTGATCATCCTTCAGGAGGATAGGATATGCAAAACATTCCTGGATGGGATCTTCCAGTAAATCGATATCAACTGGTCCATGAATTTTCTCTAATTCTCCTACTTTGTCCCCCATGGAACAGACAAGAGTTACTTTGTGTGCAAAATTAAGGCTTATACGGACATTTGCCTCATCTCTGAATTCTGGCATTGTAGAAGCGGATAGATAGGGTCCGAACTCATCAGTAAAGACGACTAAAGAGACTCCTATTATTGGCTTGTCAAGGGCGTCTACGTTCTCGGTCAATCAATTCACCGAAGAGGTTCCTTTATTTTGGATATCGGGAAGTAAATTGCTCACTTTAGGAGGTAAAAGATTGTGATTAAATCTTTTTTTAGTTCACATTCTTTACCTTTATTTAGGTATTTATTCTCCATCTGTGCGATATTGCTGGATTTTTAACCTTAATTACTTAAGATTTATCACAGAGAGATCTCATATATTTTTTTTTAGTTTATAATCCATCACTTATGGTGATTCTACTTAAATGTGTTTATTATACAAAAAAGGTATTCAAATTAGTCATTTGCTAAAACGTTAAGTTTAACACTTTGAAGAATGAAAATACTTCTAGAGTTATTATAAAGAGGAAAAGGTTGTGTCAAGACCAGAAAAAAAACCTTGTATTGAAATCACTGACAAAGATATTCAATGTTTACTCGAAGAATGTTGTGACTCATGTAAAGCTCTCTTGACCAAAATCGGGTTAATAAAAAGCGAGTAGCTTTTGTGTCTTGTTATTGCATAATTCACTCTACTGAGAGTTTTTATATGATTCAGGCTATTCTCCTTGATTTAGATAACACATTAATCTTATTCAATGAAAAAGAATTCCTTTCAAAATATGTTTATTTGTTAAATCAACATTTTATTGATTTAGTCAATCCTGAAGCCTTCCAGACATTCTTTTTTCAAGCTGTCAACAAAATGATGCAAAATAATGGACCCAAAACCAATTATCAAGTTTTTTTGGATGAATTCAGTGAATTATCTCAGATTTCTGAGGATGATATAATCATAAAGTTTGAATCATTTTATTCGGGCCCTTATAATGATCTCACGCCATATTGTACAAGTTCCACATATGCAAAAGATCTTATTGAAACTGTTTCCACATCAAAAGAAGAAATATTGTTAGTTTTAGCTACTAACCCCCTTTTTCCTAGAGTTGCATTGATTAACAGATTAAATTGGATTGGATTAGATGATAAATTTGATCTAATTACTGATTGTGAAATAATGCACTCTTGTAAGCCAAGAGAAGAGTATTATCAGGAAATCTGTAAGAATATTAATGTTGATCCCCAGTTTTGTCTTGTTGCTGGTAACGACTCAATAAATGATATGGCGGCAGGTGTTTTAGGCATGAAAACATATTTAGTCGACGAAAAATTGACCAAAATCCAAGAAAAATCTCCAATATCGTCAATCTCTTACGGATTAATAGATCCGAAGACTATTCCCAGACCTGATTTTTGTGGTTCGCTTAAACAGCTTTATAATCTGGTTAATTTGATATGTAACTGTTAATTCTATGAAGAACTTACTTTTAATAGGAATTTTGCACTTTTTCTTGGGCTATAAATTGTATCAAAGGAAGCTACTCGATAATAGAGAATATTTCCACTACTTTTCAATTCTTCAGCATCGATCGCAAAATCATAAACCCATTGTTTTGGTAAGCCCACAACTCCTAAAAGCTGATCTTCTGCCATTAATACTTCAGATTGAGGAAAATTTGAGAGATTATTATAAAAATTATCTAGAGTCTCGTTTTCTGCTTTCAAATATACAAAATATCTATTTTCTAAACCTATATGAAGAAAATGAGGAATTGTGACACAATGGTTCCCTTCAATAAGTTTGTTTAATCTCTTTTTAGCTTCTTCAGAGGATATATTATAGGTTTTCTCGAATAAATCCGTATCTATGCCTTGAGATTGTTGAAGTGCATCAACAGCCTTTGCATCTTTGCTATTCAAATGATTTTTACGTTCTAAATTTAAATCGAGTAATATTTTAGGTAGGTCGAGGGGTTCCTCTTCAATTGTGGTTAGTTTTGTTCGTTTTTCCCAACTATCTTTATTCCACTGATCTAGCTGAGTAAAATTCCAAGAATAGCGAATTTTTTCTACCAGAACACTAAAACTGTCTTTTATTTGGATTTCTTTTCCCATGGGAATAATAATTGCGGATACGCCTCTTCCTGGACTGTATTCAAAGGAATAAAGTGTACTTTCTCTGAATTTTGATTCCAATGGCCACGAATGTTCCAATAATTGAACTGTACATTTAAATGACACTGGATGTGGCTGATAAAATAACTGAATCGCTTGAACATCCATAAGACGCCGAATACGCATCTCAGCAGTTGCTTCCGTAACACCTAATCGACGGGCAATTTGAAATTCTGAGGGGAAAAGGTTACCAACATCACTAATGAAATCTGGATTAGTAAAGAGTTTTATAATTCGTATATCATTTTTCTTCAATATAATACTTACACGTTTGAACTCCCGAGCAAGACGATCAATAAATACTCGTTCATCATGCATTTGAGAGGTGTAAATTCTTAACCATTCAGTTATATCAGGTAGGATATCTGCATGAGACTCATGAATGAAAAGATCAAACGGAAAAAGAATTTTTGACTCAGAACCATGAATAATCACAGAACTTTTCACTCGATATTCAGCTTCATTGAATTCAACTTGAGGGTTCTGTCGAAATGCAGCATAGAAACTATCAGCTAATGCCCTAAGGCGCTGATGTTCTTCTTCTAGAACATGAATGCTTAATCGTCTTGTTTTACAGTATGTATAAAGACCTCTCCAGTCATCTAAGATTCTAGTAATTAGAGGACGGAGGTTTGTAGGTAATTTGATCTGTCCAAGTAGAACACCGCTTCGCATATTTGTTTCCTCTGAGAAAGAAAATTTTTATCTTTTAGATTTTCTAAAAATTTTATCTTTTTATAGACTGGGTTGTTGCCAGAACGTTCCGCAGTCATCCAAAGTCAGTACAGAAAAGCGGTTAAAATTTATATTATTCATTAATCATTATCAAAACATCTAAGTAGCGTAAAAATGTTATCTTTTTATGAAAATATGAAGATACAGATTGTATATAACTTATTATGTCATATTTAATATTCCTTCTTTGTTGGGGACATTACATTCTTTCTAGTTACATCCGAATAATTCATTATCCGTTCGTCAATAATAAGCAGTTTAAGATTTAATTTTAAATCTGTTTTCAATTCAGCAAGGTTAGAAGTTAACAGATTGTTGTCTTTACCACCTGAAACGGCTATACCAACAGATTTCTTATTGACACTTTTTACGATGGTTTTTCTAACTTATTTTAGTAAATGTTGAAGGAAACAATCCGATTAAAATTCTTTTACTGGATATGGAGTGGAATAAATGCTTATTTTTCCATAGTCTTACTCTGTTTTTTCATAATTCTTCCCTAGAATTATATTAAATCAATTCTCACTCAGTTTTGACATGATAATCATTTTGTAAGAGTTAGTTTTTTGAATTCTTTTTTCTTTAACTGGAGAATTTCTAATGAAGATTCAATATCAAGGTGAAGGGGAGCTTATTGGCTGGCGAGATCCAGATGAAAACAGAAGTTGGATCCTAAAAAATAAAAGTCGAGCCCTAATAGATAAAAGAACATGTTTGAAGGAAGCAATCAAAAAATTTGTTAACAAGGAATCAGTTCTTGCAATGGGGGGTTTTGGAACCATTCGTACAAGCATGGCTGCAGTGTATGAAATTATTCGTCAAGAAATAAAAGATTTAACTATGCTAGGGAAGACAGCTTCTCATGATATCGATATTTTGATAGCTGGAGGAGCTGTAGCTAAAGTGGAAGTAGCTTATGCTTTTGCACATGAGAAACGAGGGTTATCAAGGGCAGGTCGTCGAGCTGTTGAAACAGGAAAAGTAAAAGTCGTGTCAGAGATCAGTAACGCGGCATTTCAGTGGCGTTTTCTTGGTGGAATGATGGGAGTTCCTTTCATTCCTACCCGTAATCTATTAGGAACAGACACTTTACGAAAATCATCAGCAAAAGTAGTGGAAGACCCATTCACACAAAATCCAATCTGTTTGGTTCCTTCTATTAACCCAGATGTTGCAATTATTCATGTTCCCCGATGTGATAAATATGGGAATAGTCAGATTGATGGAGCAATAATTGAAGATTTTGAGTTGGCTCGTGCTGCAAGGCGAGTAGTATTAACCACAGAAGAAATAATTGATAATAACATAATAAGAGCAGAACCTTGGAAAACTACAATTCCTTTCTTTGTAGTAGATGCAGTAGTTGAAGTAAAATACGGTGCACACCCTGCTCAAATGCCTTATCTCTATTATTTCGATGAAGATCATATTGGAGAATGGTTAGAAAAGTCAAAAACTGATAATGGTGTTTTGGACTATTTAGAAGAGTATGTATTCAATGTTGAATCTTTTAACGAATATTTGAAACTTATTGGTGGAGAAATGAAAATGAACTATCTCCAAAAAGTAGAAAACTATCATGAATCAGTTGAAATCCCCAGATTTAAAAAATCTGAAAGAGAAAAACTAGACAGCGATTATACTGAGTCAGAATTATTAGCAGTAGTTGCTGCTCGTACTCTTGCAGATAATTGTACAGTTTTTGTAGGTACAGGTCTTCCTATGATCGCAGCTATGTTTGCACAACACACACATGCACCCAACCTGGTCTTAGTTTTTGAAGCAGGTTCAATCGGACCCCAAATTAGATTTTTACCAGTCTCTGTGGGGGATTCTCGTACATATTATCGCGCTTTAACAAATACTTCAATGCATGATATAATGTCTTTAAGTCAATCTGGATGGTTAGATTTTGGTTTTTTGGGAGCAGCTCAGATTGATATGTATGGGAATATCAATTCGACCGTAATTGGAAATTGGAATCACCCTTTGGTAAGATTACCAGGATCTGGAGGTGGAAATGATGTAGGTAGTTTTTGTCGACACACGATTGTCATAATGCGACAAGATAAGCAACGTTTTGTAGAAAATCTTGATTTTTGTACGACTCCAGGTTATCTAGGAGGTTTCGATGACCGAGAGAAAGCGGGTCTTCCTCGAAACACTGGTCCTAAGAAAGTAGTCACTCAACTTGGGATATTTTGTTTTGAATCTGATACCAAGCGGATCAAACTTGAAGCTTTACATCCAGGGATTAAACTTCAGGATATTCAAGACAATTCGGGTTTTGAGATAATTATACCTGAAAAGGTTGAAGTAACTACTCCACCAAACGTAAAAGACCTTGAATTGTTAGGAAAATTGGATCCTACTGGTATAGCTATTGGAAATTAAAAAAAATCTCCCTTCCAAAACTAATTTCTATCTGTTTTTTAGTAGAATTTCGTTTTCAAAACTAATATTGGTCCTCAGGCGTAGTAATTGCGCGGAATCCTGCGAAAAGAGCAAGAAGCGCTCCAATTGGAATTGGTATCCAATCCCCTTGACTTGCAATATATGAAAGTGCATCCCATGCAAAGAACAATGCACCCAAAGCAGCTATACCCCCTATTAGTAGTAATATTCCAGATATTTTTGCCTGATCCATTAAATTCAGGATTATTCCACCTATAAGGAGAAGCACAAATGCACCCATTAACATTCCTGCTAGTCCAAGTCCCAATTCTTTTGAAGAGCCTTCTGCTATAGCTTTCTCAACTTCTTTTAGATTCGCATAAGCAGCTAAGGTAGTTTGGGCGTTAATGGTTATTGCCATGGCGGTTTCAATGTCAGAGGCAGATGCAATATCCGCTGCTTTATCAACTAAATATTGTTCTTGGTCCAAATACCAGTTGGGGTCAAAAAAATCAAAAGCAATTCCAGTCAAAGTTTCACCGCCTCCTGAAGCAGTGAGGTATGTAAAGGCATAAAATATACCTACAAGACAAATAACAGTAAAATCTACTCCACTTTCTGAATAATTATATAATAAGATATATGTAGGTAAAAACAGTGCTAATATTGCCGGTATTAATCCTCTTCCCAAGTGTTACGCACTTCCTAATTCGTTGATAGTATTATAAATATATTTTCTAGATAAAAAATGCAGGTAAAATTTAATATTAAAAGATTTTCTGGAATATTTTTGATAGTTTTTGACATCACCTTTAGATAGGCGTTTTTTTCCGAATTTAAAGAACAAATATCTAAAGATATGATTCCGTAAAAAGATATTGAACATAAAAAAGGGTAATATCAGCATATACTCTGTTAGTACAAATTACGAACTTTTTAACTGAGATTTCTGAAATTAGGAAAAAATGGGAAGAAAAAATCAAACAAAAACTAAAAGTTATTGGAAATTGAACTAGGACGGATCAATTTCCATTTTATCTTGCGTTTCAATGAATTGTATTGCTCTCTGCTTTATCTCAAAACGTAATTTTTCGACTTCGATTTCACTAATCCGAATTGTTGGGGCCCAAGTCAAAGCAGCGAGAATATAGAAGAAAGAAACAATAGCAAAAAGAGCATGATAATCAAGATATAGAAGCATTATACTTCCAATAAAGATCCCAATTGCTGAGCCAAGCTGATCAGTAAAATGGAAAAATGCACCAGTTGTTCCACGTTGTTCTGGAGGATTAACATCATAAAGAAGTGATCGTCTATTTGGACCTGATCCACCACCAATAAAACTTGCAACAAAAAAAATGAGGCCAAATAAGAGGAAGAACGGTTCTTCTAGTAATATGTTCACCTGGTTAGTTCCCCGTGTTTCTGTAGAATTAATTAAGGTAAAAACAAGGAAGCTCATTAAAAATATTGGACCCTGGATTGCCATACAAAAAGTTGCAACGTACGCTTTACCCCTTCTTTGTTTTTTGCTATAATGATCGCCTAATATACCAAATAGGGGATAACCAAATACTCGTCCAAAAGCAAATGATAGTCCCAAGATCGTGGCTAATGTGGTTTCGAGACCAAGACCTCCTTTATCACTATCAGAAAGCATACTAATTAAGTAAAAGGTAAAAATTGAACCAGGAATTAAAGCAATAGTTCCTTGGATAAAGAGAAAGATATTAGTTTTTCGGCGGAAAATTAACTTCAGTTGATCTAGAGTTAGATG
>JAEOTI010000326.1 GCA_016839955.1 Candidatus Hodarchaeota archaeon
CCTAATTCGCGAATTCGTTTAGTGATAAGATGGGCGTATTGACTACCGAAATCCACTATGATAATCATGGTAATTACAACGCATTAAGTTGTAATCTCATCCAGTCTTTTTTGTTCTACTGCATATCGAATTTCTAATAATGAAAGGTCGAGAGCCGATTCTATTGGACGTTTTAAGCGATAAGAGAGCCGTGTCATTTCAGGAGAAGTCGGTCCTATACAAGGAGAACCTGGTACGCGAGGTGATACATCAAAGACAACAAACTCTGAAAATTCATTAACTGCACCTTGTAATGCGAATAAACCAATCATCCCAGGAGCAAAGTATTTTTCACAGGCTCTAAGAAATTTATTTGCTGCAGCATAAACTAATGGTTTTTTGGATTCTCGCATCGTCACCCCATAATGTCCAACTTCTTCGTTCTTTAGGGGTACCTCAAATTGTAATTGGTCACGAGCAGGGAGATTTAATATCCCTGTTAGATTACTTTGAAGCCGATCATCAAAACCAACGAAGTCAAAGTCACCAAATTGGTCAATAAGAGCATAGGATTGAAAATTAGCGTTAAATCGTGGTCCGAGGACAAATTCTTCCACAATTGCTTTTTTTACTTCTTCACCACTGATAACATCTTGTTTAACTAGCTGTTCAGCTTTTTCCTTAAAATCATCAGGACTTGTTACATAGAAGAAAGCCCGTTCTAGGGGGTTTTGTTTCTGTTGTACTTTGACAACAGCTAAACCTGGAATATCATCATGGGAAAATTGTTTAGGTTTCCGTATTTCCGCTTGATCTAAAAGCCAATATTGGTTGTGTTCATAATTTCGATCTTCAATTCGAAGAATTTCCCTGTTACCATATATAGGGATGTTCAATTCTTTTTCAATCCGATCATAACCAAGATAGACCACAAAACTACGATTTGGGACGAAAAGGACATCAAGATCTTCTAATTGTTTTTGATGGTCTAAAATATCAGCAAATTTTGGTAAAATCATTATTTCATCAAATAAAAATTCATTATATTTCGCATAGAGGGCTTCTCGTCCCTCTTGGCAAAAGATGAAGGTTTTAAAGCCTGCTTTCTTCGCACTCAACGCTATTTCTTCTGCGGAGTGGGAACCAATCATACCAATAGTTGTCATAAGGCTCTGAATTCCTTTGCTGATTATTCTTTTGATTTGGTTGAAAAGCTTAAAGTCTTCTGAAAAATGGTTAATTGAAAACTAACTCAATAAAATAATTGGTTCTGTTGGAAAATCGGAAGTCATCCTATATGGGTCCTCCAAAATTAGTGGTTCTACTTGATCCAAACCATGTTCAACAAACCCAACGAATTTCATTAGCCCTACTCGAGACGATCAAAGAATTACGAGAATCAAGTATTACTCCACCATTAGAAATCTACGTGGGGTGTTCAGAGGATCCAGGAAAACGTGTCAGAAAAACCATCCGTTGGCTTAGAGAAGCCAGAGTCGATGTTCCTCTAATTATTTTTCCAGGTAATCCAATGCAGGTTTCTAGACGCGCTGATGGAGTCCTTGTACCACACCTTCTTAATTGCACAAAACCACTTGTTTTAGTTGCTGTTCGGCTTGGTCAATTGGTAATTCTCTTCAAAAAGATTATAAGTCTCTTAAAAGTTCGAACTTTTCCAAAAAGACTACCTTTTGACTATTTTGTTCTTTCTCCATACTCCACAGTAGGGGAAAAAACAGGAGCTAGACTACTAACAAACACAGAAGAAACTTTTAGATTATTCCAACGAAAAAGAAATAAAAAGGCCTATGCTGTTTTTTTAGAAGCCGGATCTCGTAGTAAAGTTCCTATTGTAAAGTGGGAAAATTTAATAATAAAATTACGAGAAAAATTTGATCATGAAGACACTAAAACATTAATTCTAACCGGTGGGGGAATTATGAAAGCAGAAGAAGTTCGCACTCTTTTTACAGCAGGTTCAGATCGCGTTGTTGTATCTAGCGCCCTTGAATCAACTAAGAATCCTGAAAAAATCCTAAAAGATTTCCTTGAAGTAGCACTCGAATTTCAATAGGATTTAATATAACCGGACAGATTTAAACTAAAATACTAACCTTAAACAATCTGTTTTCTATATAGTGTTAGGAGTCATTCTTTACTATGATTTTTTCAGAGAATTGGGCAGTTTTTGCTGAGGGTGACCAAATTCGATGGAAATTCGGTGATGTATCCTCCGAAATGGCTCTTTTGATTGCACGATTGGCAAAAGGCATGAGTGACCTGGGTAAAGAGATTTTTAAAGAAAGTGTAGCCTCATTCCGCATACGTGATGTTCGTAGAAAACCTCCTCGCTCTTATGAAATCCTTATAGTCCAATTTGGGGAAAATTTCTTTTTTATAGCCTCTGATCCTGTTACTACTGCTAAAATGCTTCGGATAACTGGTGCTGTTAAGAAAAAAGATGACATTCCTGGTGATCTTACAGATTTACTTCATGGTGTCTTAATGGGGCAAGCTTTAGAGACTTATGCTGATTTATGGTCTGCCGCAGCTTCTGAACAACACGGTATATTGATAGATCAGATTTTTACTGATGCATTACATGAATTGGCCGTTCCAGAAGAGACGGGAGTATATGCAAAGGATGGAGTATGCAGTTTTTCAGGATTAGACACTCCACAACTACTTTTTCTTCATTCCTATTTACGAAAACGATTTGAAAAGGAAATACAACCCGCAGTAAGAAAACCATGGGCATGTATCTTAGGAAAAGGTGGAGTACCAATATATTTGGTGCATAATATTAGTCAAACCGTTGTAGAACAACAATTAGCCTTTCTTTTCACAGCTGTGGCAGGTTATGTCTTAGATCTTTTTGAATCAGTGCCTGAAGCTCTTATATTGAGTCAGAACGGTTTAACTTATGTGAATCTCTTCGTAGGAGAAGAAACAATTTTTGCTGTATGTAACCCATTAGCATTATTTCAGGACGCAAAATTTATTATTAATTTTTCTAGATTATCAGATTCAGTTATGAATGATATTTTAGTTCCTACCCGAGACTTCCTTGCGGATCAAATTGGTTTATTATATAGTGAAAGATTACATGGTAGGCCTTTTCGGAGTTTAATCGAAGCATTAAAAGAAATTCATGGGGAATCATCTGTTCTTGACGCTGTTCGAGAGGAAGTAAAACTAATTGTTGAAGAAAAAACGTTTGAGGAAGTTGCTATCCAACTTCAAGCTAGAGATGAAATCGATAGCATTGCTTTTGCTCCTATAAGAATACCTTCTGGAACTCGAACAAAAATAATTCTCACAGGGGATCCAGATACTGGGAAATCTAGCATTCGAGATTATCTTGTTGGCAAAGAATTCGCTCCAGATTATGTTGTTACAGTAGGAGCACAGTTTTCAGTATTCGATGTACGCATTGGTGCCTCAACAATTCCAACACAAATCTGGGACTCAACTGGGAAACAGAAACTCGAAGATATAAATAAAGCTTATTATGCAGGAGCATCTGCTGCCTTTGTGGTCTTTGATGTTACCCGACCCGACACTTTCGAGGTTGTCGAGAAATGGATCGATGACATTTGGGACAATAGTAAACGCGGTCCAATACCAATTGTTATCTTAGGAAACTTAGCTGACAAAAGGGGATCTGATATGTTCGATGCGATCAATGATCAAATTGCTTTTGATCTCGCTGTAAGGCTTGATGAACACTGCCGGAAAGAATATGGGTTTCAAGTCTCCTATTTACCAGTTTCCGCGAAATCCGGTAGAAATCTGAGTTTAGCATTACAGGTTCTTTCTCTCAGAGGTTTGCTTCGACATTTGAGTGTTAAATCAATCCATGAGATCCTTTAAATTTTAATTTTGAATTACAATTCTTTCTCTGGATTACAAAATAAACATCTTAAATTACGATCAAGTAGCGCGCCACACTTTTTACAGGAATGAACTTCTGTGGGACGAAAGTCGTGAGAGTCAACATAAGTCCTTTCTTCTTCTTTTTGTTCTGGGAATCTCCAGTGAATAATAAAAGCAATTATAACAAAAAGTATCCCTATAAACGTCCCAAGAGAAACATGTGTTAAATAAAGTTTACCCGACCCGTGACAAGTAGTGCACTCTCCTGATCCCTCACATTCCCAGCATTGAACATCATAAACTATTCCATTCCCTCCACATACGTCACAAATTCCAGTACCATGACAATCATCACAAGTAGCGGGTTCAGTAATCAACTCAAGGAAAACAGAGAAAATAAAAACAACAGCTGCTATAATTAAAAGATTTCTTGTAATCTTTCTCATTTTATTTCTTTCTCTACTGGTTTAATCTCGTAGCTTGAGTGTTTTCTCTTTTGCGTTAATTCGTCCTCTGATGATATTGTGCTCGAAAAATCTCTTGATGAGGAGTTCAATATACTTTTCAGGAACTCCAAAGGTTTTGGCAACCTCACTAAAGGGAACCATCTCAAATCGATTTGCTAAGTTATCAAGTTTTTGTTTAATAAATGACCTAGTTAGAAATAGCTTATTATCAGGTGTAATTATACCCGGTTCTATTTTAAGGGATATTTTCTTGATGTCTCCAATTAATTTGAGATTTAATTCTGATATGGTCAGTTTTCTGGCTAAATCGTCAATTATTAGGAAACCAGTTTCTTTAATTTCTGTTTCTATGATCTTTTGTAATCCAGTTTTACTAGAAATAAAATTACCATCACTAGAGTAATATCCTGACGGTTTGGTTATTGAACTGAGTAATACTTTGAGATGTTCAATAGAAAGATCTTTTTCTTGAGCAAAATTATTCAAAGAAGTGATTTCTTTGTCCTCTAATTCGTTTTTCCATGCCTGCACTTCTTCTTTACTGTAGCAAACCCAAAACCGTCCTAATGGTATTCCAACAAGTATTCCTTTCTTTTCTGCACTATTAATTGTCTTTTTCACTGTCTGATGACGAAGATTGAACTCATTTGAAAGCTGATGAATATCTATTGTTCTACTGGAAGACTCATCAATCTGCTTGCTGACAATCTTTTGGAAGCCTTTCTCAGTAGTCAAGAGATTTTTATGGTAAAATATAATTCCTTTTTCTCTTTTAATTGCTGATCTTAGTTGTTTTTCAGAAATATTTAGTTTTTTGGCCACTTCTTGAATTGAAAGACTTCTATCATCTGAAATGATACTTTGGAGTTCATAATTTATTTTTTGATGAGAAATAATACGATCTTGGTGAACATATCCTATATCTTCAAGTTTCTGTGAAAATCGTTGATATTGTTTCGAGGAGAACCGTTGTTGGACTTCAGTAAGTGACAAACTTCCTTTTTGTTGAATATCATCTTCAACCAACGATTTTCGTTTGAAGAAACGTTTCGTACTCCATTTGATAAAGCCTATTGCTGCAATGACCAAGATAATAATAATTATTCCTGCTAATATTGTTGTAGGAATTAGAAACTTAGGATTA
>JAEOTI010000327.1 GCA_016839955.1 Candidatus Hodarchaeota archaeon
AAAGAATGGTCACGAGGGTCACTGGAACAAAGATCATCCAAGAAAAACTCTTTCTGGGCATGTTATTTCTCCCTCAGTCTCATATTGTCTGCGTCTGTTTTTATGGCTTATGGGAGAATGTGAAAGTGGGCCTGGAGAAATTTGAACCCCACCCAAAGTGGAGATATCCCCCGACAATAATCCCGCAACTCCCCCTTTTTTCTAGTTTTGAACCTTCTTCACTCTTTGGTAAATCCTATGTCCTAGGTAACCACCTGCAATAGCCTCGATTACCATTAACGGAAGCATGAATGGCATAATTATAGACCAAGTTGCAATAACTCCCTCCCAAGAATAAAACAACGAAAATACTAACACCATCCAAAGTGAGTCTGTGACCCAATAGTAGACTTGACCTAAGATAGCCCACCACACTAGCTTGTTCTTTTTCTGAAAGGATCCATAAAAACTGTTGAAAACCACATCTAAAACAAATGCATTAAACATTAGAGAGATTTTGCTTAGCAGAGCATCTTGAGTGGCACCAAGAAATAAAGTGAGCAAAGCAAAAAGTATCCCTTGCATTAGGAACCGCCATCTCCTGCCTTCATAAAAGAGCAAAGCAATGGTAATAGTAATGGAATAGAAAATATTGAAAATATAACCAATTCCTGGAATACCTGTAATCAAGCGAGGAACTTGTCCGATTAAGGCGGCAAAGACAAAATTCAAGGCTGCAAACATAATAACAAGCGTTAAATCCCTTCTATCCATCAAATGGGTCCTCCGCCTTACCTTGAAAACAATTATTGAAGTAAAGTCAAATAAAAGCTATTTCTCACTTATTATGATAAAATAGCATTTTCTTTTAAGACCAGAATCCTTGAATATATCAAATCATATTCATCAATCTTCTTTAATTTGATCAGACGTTATAAAGTCCTCTAAAATCCTGTTAAATTCTTGAGCTTCAACCAAATTTGGAAAAATATTCGATTTAAGTATATGTAATTTTGAGTCTGGGATTCTGTTATTCATATATTCCCCAATTTCCGGTAATTTAGAACCACCAAAAATCAAGGTGGGTATGGAAATTATTTCTAAAAGATGACGAACATCTTCTTCGTTATAGTTAATGAATGTGTTAATGACAATCTCTGGAGGCGTCTTTTCAACTGAATTTCGCAACCATTCTCTAAGATGTTCATCTTTAGGATTTGGCAACCATAATTCAATTAGCCTTTTAACTCCCCATTCGGGAGATTTTAATGCGTTAGCATAAAACTTACTAATCTTCTCACGTGGAATACTATAAGGAAAGTCATCTGCCCTCATTGGCTTTGGTCCCATATTTACCAGGACTAATTTTGAAATTCTCCCAGGATTTCTAGTAACATATTTAATGCCCACCATTCCTCCGATATATAATCCCACAAAAACGATTTCTTCATCTGGCAAATCATCAATTATTGCCTCCAAATCATCTACAAACAAATCGACAGTATAATCTCCGGGTGGTTTATCAGATTCCCCAGTTCCCCTCAAATCTACTGTAATCACTTTGTATTTTTGAGAAAAATATGCAACTTGAGGAATCCACAGTTCAGCAGTACTTATCCAAGCAAGGAACAATATCGTTTTTTTCCCTTCACCATAGACATAATATGCCAATCTTGTTCCATTATTTTCTATAATCTTTTTCCGACGAATTTTTCTCTTTAGCCTATTCCTAACCGAGTCATTTTCTGTACTGGCAATTCCTTTCTGATAAAACTCATTTGCTTTTTCATGATCAGCAGCTAACCCATAAAGACCCCCAAGCGCCTCAAAGGTCTTGGGTCGTTCCTTTGACCACCTCTTATGGTCCTTCATTAATTTAAGAGCCTTCAGGTAATATTGGATGGTTTCAAAAATCAGCCATTTACTTTTTGACTTTTTTGCTGCATGAAGAAGAGGAACAACTGATGGAGGTCCAGTTTCCATCTCAAAAACTTTGTTTTCAATATCCTTTGAATCACGCAACAATTCGTTAAATATTCCGCCCAACGCGCGTACAAGAGATTGATTGTTGGTGCAAATACAAATTTCATCTTGTCCAATGTTAAAAACTTCAGTCTTGGGTGAAATAAAAAACAGTGCCTCTTCTTTATCTCTTATAACCATTCTAGGAAGCAAAGAAAAACTTGAACTGGAGTTTCTGGCTTTAAGGGATAAACCTTCTCTTAACTTCGGATAAAGCAATTTTATTGCGCCAAGATTCTTGTGAGACAGTTCTGTGATGAATTGAAACTTAATTTTAGATTTAAGAGAGTGATTATAAACTGAGTCAAAAACTCCAAACTGTTCATTACGCACTAATTCTGGAACCGCTAATACAGCAGAGAAATGATTTTTTGTTTGTTTGATCATTTGAGAGATTTTGGAACAGATTTTCCGATTTCCCTTTATCACAAAAAATGTTCCTACATCAGGTTCAATTCTGTGGCCACTAATCTTTACCCAATCACTAAGCAGACCATTTTTTGCTTTTTCTAACGAAATAGCCTCTTCTTGTTTTATCCTAATGTTCTCATCTAATATTTTTTCAAAGGGAATAGGTGAGAATCTGGTAGGAGATTCAAGGGTTGCTTCGACCACCCCTTTTTTCTGTAGACTCTTTAGAATTCGATAAACAAGGGCACGGTGGGTCTTAGTTTGTTTAGAAATTTCTCCTCCAGTAAGAAGACCATGTTTAGCAAGATAAATGTAGATTTCAGCCTCTTTTTTTGTCAATCCAAACTCAGAAAGAGCAGCCTTTATTGTCTTCATACTCAACTGCAGTCTCTCCTCTTTGATTGTCACTAACCATGGTGACAAGTACAATCTTAAGACAACAACCATTCTTAACTTATTTTTGGTGATTGGATCTGAATTTCCTGTCAATCCATCATGGGGAGGTGAAAAAATGAATAAGAGAAGTATGGCCATAAGTCTGTTATCAATTGTTATGTTGACAACTTCACTAATTGGGACTACACAAGCCTTTCTATGGAAAAGACCTAATGTAACTCCTGTTGAAATATTATTAACCCCTGGTGGTTACACAAACTTCTATGACGCATGGAGTTATAAAAATAAGCTATTAAGGGCCAACGATTTAGCAACTACTGATTGGGCAGCAACACTTCATAGTCCTGATGAAGATATAGCCTTTATTTCCACCATGATTTTGAATGCGTTAGTTAAAATGGAAATTAATTTGGAGACCTATGAAGGTCCACCTATGGTTCCTGTAGTAGGATCTTGGGGAATGGCAGTTGTGAAAGCAACTTGGGTTATTGAAGGAGCTACCTTTGAAGGACAAATAATATACAAGTATGATTATGTAGATGTCTTAGATTGGAACATTGCTCCATTTTATAAAGATGAATGGATTCCAAGACCAACCTTTGTTGAGTGTCATTACCATGGAGTTTTAAATGGACCAATGGGGCAACAATTGATGCTATCGGGAGCTAACGATGCTGGTGAATTTTTAGTTAAACTTGAAGGATACTTGACAGAATACTAAAGAGAATAACTAAACTTCCAAGTAAAACAAAAATTGTCTACTTTGAAAATAGGCAACATCGGTCATACCCCTAACCTCCTCTTTTTTCTTAAAATAATTGTATAAGGATGTGATGTTAAAATGAGTAAAGAACGAATAATAAAAGCCCTGAATGGACTTGGACTTACTAAGGATGATGCTGATGTTTATCTCTTCCTTGCAACACAAGGACCACATAAAATCAGAGAAATCGCATTTGCACTCAATCTACTCGAGGGAACGATCGATAGAGCTTTAAAAGATGTACAGAGCCTAAGCATCGTAAAAGCCTCAATCGATAATCCCCTAGAGTTTGTAGCGGTGCCATTTGAAGATGTGATAGATCTTTTCATAGAAGTCAAGAAAGAGCAAACGAAAACTATGCAGGAACAAAAAGAGGAACTGCTTGCAAACTGGAAAACCATGATTAAGAAAAATTCTATAAATAGTTGATGATAATGGCGCATGGAGCGTTTATAGTACTGAGGTTAGGAATACACCTCAATCATAATTAACATCATGGAGATTTTGAACCCACGACTACTGAAGACATCTCCCGACTAATTCCCGCAAACTCCCTTTTTTGTCAGCGAATAGATTTGATCCTTTTTTGGTGAATTGATTCTTAACCAAAATCCATTTGAAGGTGTGGGTGTGATTTCTCCCCGAAATTACCGGCAAAAATATGCCTTTAATATCCCGTGAAGGCGCTGGCTTTATCTAGA
>JAEOTI010000328.1 GCA_016839955.1 Candidatus Hodarchaeota archaeon
AACAGATTTTTAATCCAATTAACAGGAGAAATTGATCAACGAAGTCTTAATACCCTAGTTGAAACATATTCATCAGCAAACAGAAATTATACAGATGAAATAGATAAATACTTATTACAAGCCCATATTCGGAATATAGAATTCTTTGAAAAATCATTTCATTCTCTCAGTATTCAAAATATCCCATTTGCTGTAAAAGTAGAAATTTCTAAAGCTGTTACTCAAATTATTCCAAAACATATACAGAAGAGATTAAGCGCTCATCAAGATATTCAAGAAGCCATCACCACTAAAAACAGGCATAAGGCTTTTCGCGCAATAGTGAAAGCCATGCAAGCAGAAAGTGAAGGATGGAATTACACTGTTGCTCGCTCTTTTATCAAAAGAGTAGGTGATATTGATTTTCTACGTTCATTTATTGATGTAACTGGACAATTCAATTTTGCAACAATAGAAAAAACTGATCTTGAACCTGGATTAGTAATTCCTCCAAAAATAACTGTCAACACAGAAACAAAATTGACGTTAAACCAACCAATTTCTAATGGTGAATTAATTTTTAAGCGAAAAGATCTTCAAACATCGTTAGATAGTGAATTTACTCGTAAATTTAAAAAGAAGACTAGAAGAAAAAGAAAGTAATATTTTATTATATTTCCGAGGGAAACTCGTTGGTTATACGTAATTACTTATATTTTGATAGAAAGAAAGTTGAGAGATATCTTTCTAGCTTAGAGGAAGGAATAATTCGTCAAAAACAAGAATTTAAGGAAGTAAAGAAACCAAAAGTCGAGGGAAAAATTAACGCGAAAATTGCATCATTAAGTATCGGAAAAGGATATGAAACACATTCTTTTAAAGAAATAAGGGAATTACCTGATACATCCCTTTTTGAAAGATTGGAAGAATTATTAAAAAAAAGCAAAACTTCAGTAATAAGTCTACCTGTGGAAACTAATATAGAAACAACAGTGTTTTTAGGAAATATTAAAAGAGGGGATCTAATTCATATTACAGGTTTAGTAGAACTCTCAGTTTTTGACCGATTAATGAACTATATCAAAACAATAATGCCTACCATGAAAGGACGCGTTGATTCCTTTGAAAATAGTTCTCAATTGATAACTACAATGCTTAGTGATTTTATTTCAATTAATATTATTGTAAATAATCCCAAAGATGTCTCTTTTATTGCCCGAGTTAATAAGAGTATTCTTGAGTGTCAGATAGAAGAATTAAATGACGAATACGAAATCTTTGGCCGAGTTAAGAGGGTTTTAAACAGGAGTGAAAAAATTCAATTATATAATATGAAAGGGGGTATAGCTCTCCCTGAAACCATAGTAACTCAATTCCTCGGAGTTTTTAGGAAGAATCCTGCTGCTTCAATGATGCTTGGAATTCCTGCTCCTTTAACACTAGGAAAACTTGAGATAAAATATCCTGCGATTGAAATTGAGCCTGTTGTTATATATTGGTAGGAGGATTTTTGCACTAAACAGTTTTTAATTATTCTCGCACTCCTTTTTATGGAGACAGAACCTGAATATTACCTTCCGAGTCCACAAATCGAATTTTATGTTCTGAAACATCCTCCATCCTTCGGCCCCGCCATGTCCAACTAAGATAATATTCACCTGTTTGAGAGGTCAGTCTGACCGCAGCAGAGTAAGCGAGTAAACCAAGGAGAAAAGACCGAATTCGTTCAAGATCAAGATTTTCACTCACTATTTTTTCAATCCCCACTCCAAATCCAGGTTTTTTAACATGTAATGCTTCAATTCCTTCTTGAATGGCTGATTTGCATTGATCTTTATCGTTGGTAATGAATAAAATGGGAAGACTAGTATTTTGACGAATGAAGTCGACTTCATAACGAATAAGACTATCATGGACTGCATTCAAAAAAGGAGTTTGTTCAAGAACTTTAGGGGAGTGGAGGATGTGTCCGGGTTTTACAATGATAACTGGTGCCCACTTGTGTAAAACGTCGACTTCGTAAGTACCTTTTAATCCAAGTCTTCCACGTTCATTTGATAATCCAGCAATGTGAGCTGAAGGAAATTTCCCTAATTTAAAATTCCAAAGTTCAGCTAAGAGTGGCCACGTTTGAACTGCATGTTCAAAGAAATTTTCAACATCAGATGGAAGGCGAGAGGAATAAGTGAAAGGTCTCATACTATGGATTTCATATTGAATCGAACGTGCAAACAAAACAAGAACTGGAACAATATCATGGGGACTTACAGCTAATTTCTTAAGGAATGTAGTTAAGAATCCTGGGATGATTAAGTTGGTATCAGGTGCAATTCCTTTTACCCGATGAGGAAGAGTTTCTTTTCTAACCCATTCTTCAAGCTCATTTTCAGATTCACTAGAAATTAAATCAGCTTCCCAGTAAAGATGAGCTAAATCATTTTTATTCCAATTAGGAGAAGAACAGATTTCTTTTCTGGTCTTATCATAACAGATTTGAAGATCCACCCATTCCCAAGATGATTCTTGAATGACATGAAATTTCCAACAGGGATTCTCCGAAAAACATTCATTGAGAAGATTAATGAGAAGCTTCATTCACGAACCATCCGAACTTTGTCATCTATATGTTCCAGGGGGGTAAAAATAGTTTCGTAAGCGTCGAAACCAAGCTCGTAAAGCATTTTATTCAAATTATCAGGAGTAAATCGTTTGAGCCAATAATAAGCAATTTCGTAGTAACAATTTGGTCTATTTTGTCTCAGAATCATAATACTTAACAAAGCTGAACCAGTCATGATTTTACGTCCAGCAGTTATATCAAAAATCACACGATCGCCATCTTGAATGATCTTACTTGTAGATGAAACAATTAAAGGAACATTTGCACCAAGGTCATGTTCATAAATGTCAATTAACTCGTCATCTTGTGAATGAACTGTAATATCTAATGATTGAAGTTTTTCAAGATTTCGTGTATTGTTTTGGAATCGTTCGATTACTTGATTAATATCACTTGAAGTACGATTGGGAAACGGTTGGTCATCGGAAGATCCCATGAAAAAATAACAATCAATTTTCATCCCCTCATCTAGTGTTGAAAGATGGGATGCCATGGCATTAGCGACAGCTTGAGGAGTAGTACCAACGGTAAAAAACATTTTAATTGAACCCATTATGGAACACCTTTATATCTTTGCTTATAATTATTAATAGACTCTTAAGGTAATGAAATGACACTATCAACTTTTTTCTCTGGTAAATAGAATCGTCTTAACCCATACTCTTTAGCTAGAATGTATAATGATAATGTATGGATTTTAGTTAAACCAGTAATATCGGTAATAATGGAATAGTTTAATATAATGTCATCAATGACTTGTTTCATTATTTGAAAGGTCGGTTCAAATTCAAGTAGAGGAACCTCTACTAAATGAACTTCAGAAAATATCTTCTGTAGGTCTAACCAGTTTTCATCATTCTTCAAAGTATTGATAATTTCAGTAGTTGTGAAAACATAAACAGCTTTAAATGTCCATCCGTGTGATCGTAACCTCTCAAGAGACTGATTTAACTGTAATCCTGCATTTTTTTTACCAACCATACCTAGATATGCATATTTTTGTGTATCTTCAAAATG
>JAEOTI010000059.1 GCA_016839955.1 Candidatus Hodarchaeota archaeon
AAATGTATTAACTATGGCAATTACAATCATTTCCGCCATATATTCCCATGCCCCTCCTATTGATTGAAGGAATATCTTGTCGCCCGGTCCTAATTTTAAATAATGTGCTACATCAGAATTTAATATTATGAAACTTGATACTCTTTCCATTATTTTTAGAGCTATTTCGACATTTAAGCTGCTTAATTTTCCATTATTTGATAGATCATCATAAAGAGGATCGCCATTAATATAAGATAAAATTGGGGAATAATCATATCCTTTTGCCAGGCTAGTATCCTGAAACCTTCCTACTTCCCAATAAGCCTCAGGTTGTATTCCCATAATTGCAACATTAAATGGTCCAAGAGTACCAAAAGATTGGATTATAGAAGTCGCTCTCTTGACACCGTCTAACTCTTCAATATCGTAAGAAAAATTATAAGAGTTTCCTGTTGTAAAAACTTTAACATCGGATCCTATTATATACGATAATTCAGATTTCGCGTTGTTTCGAACAACTTCACCTGATTCGAGCACAAATACGCTAATACTAAATGAAAGAATGAACATCAAAAGTAATGGAACAAACCGCGCACCCCGACGGGCATAATTTTCGGTAATAAACCTTCCTCTTGCACCTAATGGAATTTCAAACCATGCCATTAAACGAGGGAGATATTTAGTTATGAGTCTTCCAGTTGCAAATGCTAGGAGCAACCATAATAGAATACCAATGATTAGCAAAGTGGCTTGTGTATCACGTATTGACAAACCAATGTATCTATCATAAAATTCAGTTTCAATAATATTACTCCAGATCAAAATACCAAGAATTGCTCCTATAAAGTCTAAATTGTATTGAGTTATGAAATCAGTCCGTTTCCGGCTTGTCGGATCAATTGCTTTTGAAATTTCGAGGCTCATGAATAATTTCATTTGACGATAAATAATGAAAAATAAAACAACGATTGAATAAAGAAAGGCACCTATAATTGCTTCAAAAGAGAATTCTATTTCTTTTGTAAACCCTATTATCATATCTAAGTCTGCAGTATAATTGGTAGAAAATGCTGATATTGATGCAGAAACCCCAACACCAAGGAAGAAAATTCCAAAAACCGTACCTAACAACGCAAGAATGCCATATTCCAATGAAAACATCGAAATGAATTCCCATTGATCTGCTCCTCGGGATCTCAAAATTCCTATTTCACGACTACGACCTCGAGTTACTAAATCAGTACAGAATACTGTTAAATATCCTGCAAGAAGAACAGAAGGTATAAGAAAGAATAGAACGATTATACTACTTTCCCAATAGCGATCTGTTGATTCTGTGAGATGGTTTGTATATAGAGAAACTTCTAGAGATGTGTATTCTAGTGACACCGCACCTTTCAGTGCTTCTATAGTCTCAGTGACTTGTTGAGGATGGACATTTGAGATTTCGTCACGATCAACCCGCACTAATAATCTAGGAAGTATCTGATCTTCTTCAAGCATTGTTTCTGTTGAATAATTGACTAAATCCCGACTGAGAAATAGTCCATCTGTTTCAACAAGTGTTTCTGGTAAATATTTCAATGACGTTGGTGAAGCGGATGGTATTCGGGAAAAAATCCCTCCAAGTCTCATATTATGGAATTCAACAGGAGTAAAATTGCCATAGTAAACTGGTCCTAAGTCTGGATGATGTGGACCTGATCCTGCAATTGAAAAGTTATACAACATCCCTACTTCTAAGTAGACACCCGTTATGTTATGGATTTTCGATCGTAAATCGTCGTTTATGATAAAAGTAGTGCTATTTACTTTTAATACGCCTTCTATCTTGAAATGATCTGAAACAGTACTTAAGAAGGATTCATTTACAAGAAATACTGATTCGTAATCCGTAAGTACTTTTCCAGGAGGAGAGTAAGCTCCTGCTCCAGAAAAACCAAAGAAGTGATCTTCTGGAAGTCCAACGCAATTGAATAAACCCATTGTTTGATAAATAACCTCTGTATGTTCTACTAAACGATGGTTGTTTAACCAATTAGAGACATTATTAAGTAAATGAGGGTTACCCCATGGAAATCCAGGGTATATGATTAATTCGTATTCTTTTTCTTCTAAGGAATCTTTAATAGCAAGTTTTGGGGCTGTATCTTGCCAAATCACAAATGAACTAACAAGAGCTGCTCCTATTGCAAATCCAATTGTAATTGTCAATGCTCTACGTTTCATCTGGGAGATATTAGTGAGAGCATAAGAAAGAGAAATGAAAATTACTCGCCAAATTTCGCTAAAATACTGTCCCCAAGTAATTTTTCTCTTATTAATATGTTGAGCAGCGAGAAAATAGGCTCCACCAAAAAAAACTATAATAACCAACAAAATTAAAATTTGATAAACTTGAAGGGTCTGTCCTGTAGAAAGTGAAAGGAAAGAATCATCTCCCTCACTAATTTGAATACCAATATTACGATATAAACTTATGGGACCAAGTCCAGTAGGATCTTGTGAAGCAAGGAGAATATCTATAAAACCATCTGAGTCAAAATCGGCTGTTGTGATTCCAAATGGATTTTGAATACTTAAAGTAACCATTGCAGTAAAACGATAATCTTTTCCACTCCAGCCTTCAAAAAGGCGAACAGCACTAGTACCACCATCACCGATAATTACATCTAAGTGTCCATCATTATTTACATCGACCACTTCAACACCATAGGCCAATTCTCCAACTATTCTTTGGGGGTCTCCTTTTGCTCCTTTTTGTAACGGGTTTAATATTCCAATAGGGTCATATCCACGTGGGTTAAAAGTTCCATTTTCGGTTCCATAATATATTTGCACTTCTCCCCGGTCGGTACCTAAAATGAGGTCAAGAAATCCATCACGATCCATATCTCCTGCGTCAAATCCATAAGCTTTCCCGTGAAGATTCAAAACAATTCTTCTTGAACTGAATGAAGTTCCATTAAGATTTTCCTTAAGATAAACCCGTCCTCCTTGGTCACCGACGAAAATATCTATATCACCATCATTTTCATAATCTCCCGTAGCCAGTCCATAAAACGGTGCGGTTAGTTCTCCAATATTAGTTCGGTCAATAAATTG
>JAEOTI010000010.1 GCA_016839955.1 Candidatus Hodarchaeota archaeon
ATGTTTCAAATATTCTGCTTCTATTCCCTCGATTTCACACATTGAGAAGAGTATTTTATCACTTGTAAATACGATTCCTTTTTCAAGTCGTGCAACATCTCTAATTTTTGCATCTAATTCTCCAGAAGAAGCTAAGGATATTTCATCAACACTTGGACGACCACCAGCTAATGTAACTTCAATTCCCAATCTATTACATTCGAACCTAAGATTTTTCAATTGATCCAACCCCTCAAAACCTATTGCTCGTTTGTTATTTGCCATATTTTCAATTTCACTTATGACTATGTGAGGAAGAATAACTTCCTTTACTTTATCCTTGAGTTGAAGGATCTCTGTTATTATCATACCTGAAATAATAACGCTGGTGTCTGGAACAATTTTCATCTTTAATAGCACAACCTTGTAATAAAACGATAATAAATGAGTATTAAATCGTTTTGAAATGTTTACTTGTTAGTATTAAGTAATTTGCCAAATGATGTGCACTAAAGGTTTTTGTTTAAAACTGATTTTTCCGAACATTAAATAAACCTTTATTTCCGGAATTACGATAAAATATAGTAAATTGTTAATGTTGTGTCAAAATGACTTCAGAAAAAGATCAAGAAACGGTTGATATTGAAGAAGGAGAAATTGATTTATCATCTCTTACCTCTGAAGAAAAAGATGCACTAATTTTAGAGATGCAAACAGAAGAAATTATGCGTACTAAAAAATCTTCAACTTATCAAACTGATTCTGGAAAAACGGTTCGAGTAAAAAGAAAACGAAGACGAAAGAAACAAGCTCAAACCAATATTGCCCCTGGATTCGGAAGAATTGCAATTCGAATGGGAACAGCAATGACGTTTAGTATGACTTTCATGTTTTTAGGACCATTGCTTATTTTCATGGCTTTGGTAAAGGCATTTGGAGAACGTGGGTTGTATGATTGGTATGATTTATTGTTTGGCGTAATAGGAATTGGTTTAGTAATTTCCGCAGTTTTTCTCTTTAGATATCTGATAAAAGACTAAAACTAATCCAAATACAAAAACATCTGGTTTTAATAAAAAATAAGAATGTTGGTGAGTTACCCACCTTTCAATATTGGTAATACAATGATTTCATCATCTTTTTCAACTGTTCGATCAAGGGTTACTCTTGCTCCGTTGACTAAGATGGTATGTCTATCGATATTTTTAATCCCTAATTTCTCTAAAAATTCTCTTAATTCCATTCTCTCCTCTGGGATGTACTTCATTATACTACTCTTACCAGATTCAGAATTACTCATTGAGTTTAGCCACCACTATAAAGTAGATGTAAGATATTATCAATATCTATGATTAAAATCTTTTTATTGCAATTCTTAATTGGTTAGATAAATACAGTTTTTTAATGAATAATCATTTGATTGAAACAAATAAGGAATTATGTGGAAAAGGGATTAGGAACAGCTGGCCCATGTATTTTTGGTTTAATTTTCTTTGATCTAGGTTTGATTACCTGATCATGTATCCAGAGAAACGATTCATAGACACCAAACCCTGTTTTAGAGCTGGTCTTTTGAACATGTATGTTTCGATCATAAAGATTGGTTAAACTAAATAACTGAATAATATAGGCTAAGGAACAAATGTTTGGTAAATCTTGTTTAGTGGCTAAAACAAGAATAGGAACGTTTGGTGTACTGCAATTACTTACAGCTGAAAGAAAAATATCTCGAGCTTGAGGTAAACGTTGGAAATCACTCGAATCAACAACAAAAATGAGGATATCAGCTCTTTCAATATATCCGGTCCAAAATCGACGAAAGGCAGCTTGACCACCTAAATCCATTATACTCATATTTAGTTTGCCTAGTTTGTGTTTTTCATGATTAACACCCATTGTAGCAATACTTTCATAAAATTCTCCTTTTTTAAGAAAATTGAGAAGAGAAGTTTTTCCAGCATTATCTAAACCGCACATAGCAATGTTAATTTTTTTTTCTGATTTTCCAAATAATTTCGATAAAAAGCCCATGTTGTTCCATCCTTGAAGTTATTTTACAGTTGCTAATCGGATTTTCGACTAGTAC
>JAEOTI010000329.1 GCA_016839955.1 Candidatus Hodarchaeota archaeon
AATGTACTCAGACTTCCTTATTTCTTTAATTTTCTTCAACATTTGTGAGTTAGTATGCAATCTATAACCAATGCTGCTCGTTTCAATAAAATCATCAGTCCTCCAATTCAAGAGATCACCCAACTAGCACAGGAGTTGGAGAAAAAAGGTAAGAGCATTATTCACAGTACCGGACAAGGCGCCCCTTTTATTTTTCCTCCTAAATATGCTATTGATGCTTTTTCAAAACATTTAGGCCAAAACTGCTATCTTCACAATTACACACATGATTTTGGACTAATGGAAGTACGTGAGGCAGTATCTAGTTATTTAATTGATGAATTTTCAATTAAGGCATCCCCGGATAATACTATTCTCACAGTTGGCGCCAATATGGCTTTCTATATGCTTTTAAATTCTCTAATTACTCCTAACGAAACCGATGAGGTTATACTTGTACGTCCATATTATTTTAACCACCTCATGGCAATTCAAATGTCTGGTGCAAAACCAGTTATTGTTGAATCCAATCGATCAGATTTTAATTTAGACCCAGACGGAATAAAATCAGCAATTACTGATAAAACAAAAGCGATAGTTCTTGTTTCCCCAAACAACCCTTCAGGTGCTGTTTTTCCCAGAAATTCTTTAGAGAAACTAGAAGAAATATTTGAAAATAGAGATGATATTCTGTTAATCTCAGATGAGCCTTATTCCCATTTTGTTTACGGAGATAATCAACATTTCAGTCCTGCTGCACTCAAAAGTTTAAGCCATAATACTGCAACTATAGGAAGTGCCTCTAAAACCTTTGGCATTCCGGGTTGGCGTCTTGGCTGGTTAAATTTACCAATCAACCTAGCTGAAATGTTTCAAACAATCCTAAAAATCCAAGATACTACCAATATTGCTCCTCCTACCCCTTCCCAGTTATTAGTACTTGAAATCCTAAAAGGCCCATACCATGATTATTTGATTGATACTCAACAAAAATTGGAGTTAAATTGGCAAATTGTTTGTAAATGGATGAATTCTGTTGAGAATTTTGATATATCATTTCCACAACTCCCACAAGGAGCTTTTTATCTCTTTTTTAAACTCAATCAAATTAAGAATTCCCAATCGTTTGTTAAAGAATTTTTATTTAAAGAAGGAGTTGTAACCATTCCTGGAAGTGCCTTTGGAGAAGAACAACACGTTCGGTTCTCCTATGGAGGCAAAAAAGAAGATGTAGAAGAAGCTCTTACTCGTCTTGAGAGATATCTTAAACAATAACAAATAATTAAGAGATTTGATCCTCATTCTAGCAAAACTGTTCTGGTTTTTCTACAAAGGTTTATATAAAAGTATATCATGTAACAAAATTAAGTTACATGTTATTTATTTCTCAACTACTTTGACAATTAGGTCAATTTCAGTAGGAGAGGAGTTCCTATGGCTAGTTATTTATTAAAATTACCTAGTGATCACTCTACTAACTCAAAAGCTAACCGAATAGAACCTCAAGATTTTAGTAAATTTTTTAATCAACAAATTTCAAAATATTTATCTAAGAACGGTAAAGGTTCCGCCTTGGATCATTTAGACGAACTACAATTTCTTTTTGAAGAATTGAAGAATCGACATAAACTAGCTAATGAGTCTTTTAATTTTGATCAAAAGCTTTTAAAAACAACCCTTCAAACTTTTGAAATCCAGCCCTGGATGTTTACTGACATAGCAGGTTTCTGGATAATCAAAGACTCTGGAGTCCCTGTTTTTTCCCTTAACTGGTCGAAAGGGCTTGATCCTTACCAGCTTAGTGGATTCTTATCAGCAATAAGTAATTTTGCAGATACTTTGGGTCATGAACTCCAAGAAATTATTCTTGAAGGAATTAGGTTTCTTTTCTTCAAAGAACCAGAAATTGGTTTAATATTTTCTATGGCAGCCCCAAGTGCATCGATGCCAACTTCTCAAGGAATAGACCTTTTATCTGAGGTTTGTAAAGAGTTTAAATCGCGGTATATAGATCGATTCATTCAACCAATTTCCATAATTCGAGAAGAAAACTTCGAAGAGTTTTCAGATTACCTAATTGATATAGTAATTCAGATGGAACTAGAATATTACATTAAAACTGGGGTTTTAAGAGTCGAAAATCCTCTTATCATGCAATTAGGAGAGCTCTTTAATTGCTCTTCAATTGACTGGAAGGTCCTTTATTTCCTTGAACTTAATTCTGATGAAATTTTTTCCTTAAATAAAATCGCAAAGAATGTTAAAATGCCTATTACGAATATTTCTGAAAGTATAGTTAATTTAAAGAAACTCAATGTAATCAAAGAATTTAATGATGGAAAAACCAAGAAATATACATCAAATATACATTCTAAACTTATAGAAACAGTCACTGACAATCATACACTTTACCAAGCAGAAATTATCAAAGAAAAAATAATAGAGATAGCTGAAAAACACATATCGGTTTCTAAAGAAATATAAACAACATTAGTAACAATTATCTTCGAGATAATATCTTTTACCTTTTCTATCGTAGGAAATAATTCTTATGGCCTTAAACGGGGGAAAAAAGGAAAATAATATTGCAAAAGCGTTTTGCAATCAGATTCTCAAACCTACGATGGATACTGATAAAGATTGGCGGATTGATCCCGACCCAAATGAGGAGATAGCCCTATTATTTGATGAACTTAAAAAACGTAAAGAACTTGCTCAAAAGGAATATAATTTTGATCTTGGTCTTCCACGAGCTATAATTCGGTCTTTTCAAGTAAGACCATCTATTTACTCGGATGTAGAAGGATTTTGGGTAATCAAAGAATCCGGTATTCCTGTTATATCGTTTAGTAGTAGTAGAGATCGTGATGGAATTCTTTTAGCAGGGTTTTTTGGTGCAGTCTCCAATTTTGCTGAAACATTACAGGATGAACTTCAAGAAATTCTTTTAGTGGGAACTAGATTTCTGTTTCAACGCGAACCTGAACTTGGTTTGATCTTTGCTTTAGCATCAAAATCAATCCAGAAATCACAAGGATTAAAGCTATTATCAGAGATTCGACATCAGTTCACAACTAGATATAGCCATCTCTTTAGTACTGCAACTGACATAGTTTATACAACACAATTTAAAACATTTGCCAATCTTATTCAAGATAAACTAATCAATAGTGGATTAGAAGTATATTTAGAAACAGGTGTATTACGACAACAAAATCCATTACTTTTTCAATTAGCTAAAACTCTTTTACCTTTTACTGATCAAGAACTTTTGATTCTACGATTATTAGAAAAAAAACCAGACCAAGTTTTTTCAATTTCAAAGTTCTTGAAATCCCTAAATATTCCTGAATCGAGACTTCGTGGTGGACTTCGGCAGCTAGAAGACCTTGAGTTAATTCAAGTTCTCAAGGATGGTCGGAGTAAAAAATATGCTTCCAATATTCGGAATTACCTTTTTCAGTCTGCTACAGATCCAAAGCTTCATCCCTTAGTGGATCATACAGTGAAGGATTTGTTGGATCTTATTGATGAACGTCTTGCCCGTGCACTTCAGTAAGAAAAAAAGAGGGGAACTAGAAAATTGCCCTCTTAAGATGAAATTAAACTAGCTTTTCCTGGGGATCCAAATGCTTTGAAAAACATTAAAGCTTCCGCATACCCTCGAGCTTCTAGTGCATTAATTGTGTCGTCTGATACTGAGTAGATTTGGTCAAAGAACTCTTTAATAGCTAATTTACTATTTTTGCCAAAGATCTCTTTATCGGACTTGTCCGGAGTCTTCTCTCGATAAGTGTCAAGTGTCCAATTCCAAATTTCTTCGTAAAGTCGAGGTTCATAGAGTTGGAAAACTTCCCAGGCAAGATTCATCCAAAAGGTTCCAACATTTCCTTTGATTATATCACCTTTTGGAAATACTTTGGCAATTAATTCCCGAGGAGTGCCTGTAATACCATGTTGGGCAATTCTAATATTGTAGCCTTTGTCTTTTAGTGTTTTAACTATTTCACGGGTGCGAGGAATATCGATTGAGACCTGTTCAATAATATTGCCTTTTTCATCATAGGAGAGACCGTGTACACTCCCATTTGCGATTGCTAGAACGTGGGGCTTCACACCGTTTTCATGAAGGGCTCCAATAAAGGTCGTGGCTTCTTCAGGCGTGGTAATTACGCGTCCATGTTCATCAGTTCTACCAATCTCACCAACTTCTACCTCGAGACCATAAGGCTTTCCTTCAATTTTTTCATCAATGAATTTGGTTAATTCTGTTGTAACGTCAATATTTTTTCTGAGTTCTTCCCGAAGGGCACCTTTTCCGACTTGGTAGAGATAAGATGGATCAATAGCGAATGAAGTGAATCCATTATCAATTTGGGCCTGTATCAATTTCTTAGTATCTGCAATTTCTTCATCTGTCCCTTTTTTGACAGTAATATGATCAGCGTGTAAAACCCACTTATTGTATTGGACTTTTTCTGCAATTTCGTGAGTTCGCCGTGAAAAATTAGCTGGGGTGAGACCCGTATATCCTCCTTTCAAATCAGATTCAGACTTCGCTAATTCAAAAATTACAGGAGTATTGAGGTCTTTAGCTGCCCTCATAATCCCTTTAGCGACACCTGGCATAATACGAACATTTACAGCCATAATAATACAGTCTTGATCTCTCACTGAATCAAACAATATATTTCCAGGAAGTGGTTTATACGAATTCATTTCTCGTTTTCTCCTAAACAGCTTTTCTTCTATTTTAGATAGCCTTCAGCCTTCTCAATTACACTTTTTGACCCGATATAGAATGGAACACGATGATCTAGCTTTTCTGGTTGTACAGACAACATATCTTCTGTACCAATGCTTGCAGCACCACCAGCTTCAGTGATAATTCGTCCGATAGGGTTACCTTCGAAAAGTAATCGAAGTTTTCCAGTTTCTCGACCTTTATATCCTGGATAAGTGAAAATTCCTCCTTTATGAAGGATCTGGTGTGCATCTGCAACAAAAGAACCTGAATATCTTAGCTTAAACCCCTCTTGCTCTAACTCAACCATGAATTTCTCATGAGAGAGAAGCCAATCCTTTCGAAGGGCACCGGGGGCAAAAATTTTCCCTTCAGGGA